>JBOFNA010000156.1:0-3633 GCA_051658665.1 Oscillospiraceae bacterium | reverse complement strand
AACTAAAAACCATATTTGGTATACTCATAACAATCGTTATTGATGTTAGTACTTTCATAACAATATTTAAATTATTAGATATCACAGATGCAAAAGCATCCATCGTTCCGGATAATATAGATGCATATATATGTGACATCTCAATAGCTTGGTTTACTTCAATAATTACATCTTCTAAAATATCTTGGTCCTCATCATAAAGTTTTATAACTCTACCTTTTAATATTTTTTGTAAAACTACTTCATTTGATTTAAGAGATGTAGAAAAGTACACTAAAGATTTTTCAAGACCTAAAAGTTGTATAAGTTCTTTATTTTTCATAGATTGATGTAATTCTTTTTCTACTTTTTCAGATATTCTTTCTATTTGCCTTAGATACTGAAGATATTTAACAGATATCCTAAGTAACAGAGTCAAAAAAAACCTTGTACGTAAGCAAGTATTTATGTTTTTAACTTTATTGCTTATAATTTCTGTTAAAATATCGCTTTCCTGTGTTGTTATAGTAACAACATTGTCAGGTGTTAAAACTATTCCTATAGGTAATGTTGTATATAAAACTGTATTCTTAATGTTATCTTTATCATCTTCACATTTAGTTGGCATATCTAAAATAACTAAAGTTTTGTTTTCCTCAATATCTATATGAGCTCTTTCTTCAGGGTCAATAGATGCCCTTATAAAATCTTCTTCTATACCCATTGTTTCTATTAAAAATAAAAAGTCGCTTTTACTAGGGTTTATAACATTTACCCAACAGCCTTCTTCAAGCTTTTCGACCTCTATTACTTTATCATTATATGTTTTGTAATACGTAAGCATATATTTCTCCTTATCACACGAAATATTATTTCATTTATATTTAATTTAAAAAGCAAACTGGGATATCCGTCCATAATATTTCACCTCCTGATAAGTTATTAATAATAATTTAATAATTATATCATATAAACAACATAAAATAAAGATTTTTTAAAAATAAATACTTCTTATGATGTATCTTAAGCATTTAACATCTTAAAACTTGTCTATTTTATAAAATTAAAAAACTATATAAATTTAAAATAAGCCTATCTATTATAAATTCGGTCTTTTTTGATGTACAACTATAAGGATTTACACTAATATATTTGAAACGCCACAATTCTAAATATGTAAAACATTTAAACATTCACGATATATAGTTTTTTCAATTTTATAATTCATTATTAATTTGTTCATACTGTTAACAAATTAATAACATATACCACATAAAAGTGAAATATAGCAAGTCTAAATATTTCAATTAATCCTTTTTTCTGATTTTATTATCCTATTAAAGTATTTTTTTTTAATTTTTATAACATATTTTTTTGAAATATATATTTATTTATTTTTATTTTAATAAAATTATTTTAATATTTAATATATACGATTTTATCACATAACCAAGAATTAATTTAGCTTTAAATTTATTGTTAATAAAATATCTATATGAATAATTGATGAATTTTTATAACTATAAATAAATGAAATTTTTTTATTTTAATAATTCATTTTTATCGATGTAAAAATAATGTTTATCTTGACATTACCTAAATATTGTTATATAATTTTAAAAACTTATTAAAAAATGGAGGTAAATTATGAAAAAAACACTATCATTACTATTTGGTCTTGTATTAACTGTTTCAGTTTTGTCTGCTTGTGGCTCAAATCAAAGTGCTTCTTTGTACCCTGGTACATCTGGCGACAAGCAAGTTACTGTTAATATAAGTTCTGAACCACCAGAGTTAAACTCAGTTTTAACTACCGATACAATTTCATTAAACATTTTATCACACGTTACTGAAAACCTAGTCACATTAAATCCAAATGATGAGGTTATACCTGGTGTAGCTGAAACTTGGGAGTATGATGAATCAACATATTCATATACATTTAGTTTAAGAGACACAATGAAATGGTCAAATGGAGAAAAAGTTACAGCACATGATTTTGTTTTCGGTTGGAAACAACTTTTATCACCAGACATTGCTGCTCCATATGGTTATTTTGCTTACATCTTAGAAAATGGCGAGGCATTCTTTGACGGTAAAGTTGGTTTCGATAGCGTTGGTGTAAAAGCTACAGACGACTATACATTAGTTGTAAAGTTAGGTGCATCTTACCCTTACGCTTTATCAACATTTGCATTTAATGTTTTTGCTCCAGTAAATGAAAAAGCTTGGAACGAATTAGGTAACTCATATGGTAAAGAAGCTAATACAACGGTAACAAATGGTGCCTATAAATTGACATCTTGGGTACATGAAGATAAAGTCGTGTTAGAAAAAAACTCTGATTATTACGATGCTGATAAAATCAATATTGAAAAAATAACAATGAAAATGATAAGTGATTCAAATGCAGCTTCAAACTCTTTTAAAGCTGGTGAACTTGACTTAATTGACGTACAACCACAACAAGCTAAAGAGTTTAAAGATCAAGGTTTATCAATACTAGAGCAACATGATGCAGCAACTGCATATTTTAGCTTTAATTTACAAAATGATCAATTGAAAAATGCTAAAATACGTAAAGCTTTAACTTTATCAATAGATGTTGACTCATTTGTAACAAGTGTTTTACAAAACAGTTCAAAAGTTGCAAACGTATTTACACCAGGCTCTTTACAAAGTGCAAATGGTAAATATGAAGATGCACAAAAAAAAGCTGATTTAGGTTATGACAGAAATATAACTACCGAAGAATTAAAAGCACTATTGTCTGAAGGTATGGCTGAAGACGGTCTAACATCATTAAGTTTAACTTTAGTATCAGATGATACAGATAACGCTAAGAAAAATGCTGCTTTCTTCCAAGAGCAATGGAAATCAAAATTAGATATTGATATACAAGTTGAAACAGTACCTTACAAAACTCGTTTACAAAAATTAAGACAAAAAGATTATCAAATAATTTTAACTAGTTGGGGTCCTGACTATAATGATCCAATGACATTTTTAGACCTGTTTGTAACAAATGGCGGTAACAACTACGCTGCTTATTCAAACCCTGTTTATGATGATTTAATCAAAAAGGCTTCTGAAGAAACCGACCAAGTAAAACGTGAAAATCATTTGATTGCAGCTGAAAAAATGATTGTTGACGATTTTATAGTTGGTGCAATTTACTTTAGAGTTAAAGATTATGTAGTTAGTGACAAACTAGAAGGCGTTGTTAGGACACCATTTAGCGACATGAACTTTAAATTTGCTAAATTAAAATAATATTAATCCACAAAATATAAATTTAAGAAATAGAGTTGTAAATAAATTCAACCCTATTTCTTAATTTATTAAGGAGTTGATTTTGTGACAAGATACATTTTAAAAAGGGTGTTTTATGCAGTTTTAACATTACTCATATTAATAACTCTAACATTTTTTATGATGAGACTTTTGCCTGGTGATCCATTTTTAGGAGAAAAAGCTTTGCCTCCAGCAGTAGAAGAAGCAATTAATCAAAAATATGGACTTGATAAACCTTTGATGGAACAATATTTTATATTTATGGGCAATGTTTTAAAAGGTGATTTAGGTGTGTCTTTAGTTTATAATAGACCAGTTTCACAAATAATCTCTGAATCCTTTCCATACTCTTTTGACCTC
>JBOFNA010000155.1:0-7264 GCA_051658665.1 Oscillospiraceae bacterium | reverse complement strand
ATCTTGACTTACAATAGTATTAATTGGTTTTTCACTTTGAACAACTTTTACATTACCTAATTTTAAACCGATACTTTCAAGCAATGCTTTTGCACCTTCTTGTGTTTGTCCTAATAAATCTGGTGCTAATGCTTTTTTGATTTCTACTCCATTACTTATTGTAATTGTAACTTTTGACCCTATTTCAACCTCTGTACCAGCCTTAGGATCTGTTGATATAACATTGTTTTTTGCAATTTTATCATTAAACTCATAAACCAACTCAATTTGTAGCCCCAAATCTTTTAATGTAGACTCAGCGATTTGGTAATCTTTATTCATAACATCTTCAATTTTTACCATTTCACCGCCAATGCTAACCTTTAAAATTATTTCTGTATCTTTTTTTACCTTAACTCCATCTTTCGGAAACTGCTCAAAAATAACACCTTTGTCAAAGTCTTTAGAATACTCTTCCTCAACTTTCAATTTAAAGTTTTCATACTCTTTATTGTTTTGAACTTCATCTATATTTAAGTTAGTCAAATTTGGTACATCAAATGTTTTATTACCAAAATTAAAACCTGACATCAAGCTAAATAATATAATAAAAGCAAATACAGCAGATGCTGAAGCAATACCAATTAACATTGTTGTTTTTTTATTTTTAACAGAAGTCTTTTTATTTTTAGACGAGTCTTTATCTATATCTTCTTTTTCTTTTATTTCTTTTATTGCATCTATATATTTTGTAGGTTCTTCATCTTGAAAATATTTATATTCAAAAGATATACTAGGGTTTTTCTTAAATTCGTCAATATCAACAAGCATTGATGATGCTGTTTGATATCTTTTATTTATATTTTTTTGCATAGCCTTTAAAGTTATTTCTTCTAAACCTTCAGGTATATCATCCTTTATCTCTGTAAGCTTTACAGGGTTATCTGCTATTTGCTTTATGGCAACACTAACTGCTGAATCTGCCTGAAAAGGTAATTGTCCTGTTAACATTTCAAATAAAATAACACCAATTGAGTAAATATCAGTACGAGCATCTATATGCTCACATTTTGCTTGCTCAGGACTTATATAATGTACAGACCCTATTGCTTTATTGGTCATTGTTCTGCTTTGACTTCTCGCAAGTCTTGCAATACCAAAGTCCATTACTTTTATTGAGCCATCTTCTAAAAGCATTATATTCTGTGGTTTCACATCTCTATGGACAACACCCATATCATGAGCATGTTGTATCGCCATCAAGGTTTGTACTGCAAAATGAAGAACATCCTTCCAAGGAAGTGCACCTTTTTCTACTATATACTCTTTTAATGTTATGCCATCTATATGCTCCATTACAATATATTGTGTTTTTTCACTAATACTAACATCGAAAACTTTAACTATATTTACATGGGATAACATAGATATCGCCTTTGATTCATTCTTAAATCTTCTTAAAAAATCTTCACTTGACGAAAACTCATCTCTTAATATTTTTAAAGCTACAACTTTATTTTCTAATATGTCAAAACCTTTATATACATTAGCCATACCACCTATACCAATTAACTCATCTACTTGGTACCTGCCGTCTAATTTCTTACCTATATATCTATCCATAAATAATACCTCTAATATTTAATCTAATGTAGCCATAACTACTGTTATATTATCACATCCACCTTCGCTGTTTGCAATATCAATCAAGTGTTGTGTGCATTCATAAAAATGGTTATGCTTAACTATTTCATAAATTTTATTATCTTCAACAATTCCGTTTAGGCCATCTGTACAAAGAATTAATACATCATTTTCTTCCATATCCATTGTTAAAACATCTACATCTACATAAGCACAAACACCAATTGCTCTAGTTATAATGTTTTTTTGCGGATGATTTTTAGCTTCTTCTATTGATATCTTACCTTCATCTAATAATGTTTGTACTACAGAATGATCAACAGTTAAAGGCTTTATTTTGTCTTTATTTATTAGATAGGCCCTACTATCACCAACATGAGCAATTGTTAATTTTTCACCTTTTAAAAAGGCCATAACAGCGGTGGTGCCCATACCGCTATGTTCTTCATTTTCATTTGAGTTGACAAAAATATTTCTATTTGCAAATTCAATAGATTTTATAAGCATTTCTTCTATATCACCACTGCTTTTATAATAACTATCTATATACGAAAAAATATCATCTTTTGCTCTTTTACTTGCAACACTACCAGCCTTTGCTCCGCCCATACCATCACAAACAAGTAAAAAACAAACATCATCTTCTAATTGTTTAATTAAAAAGTCATCTTGGTTTTGTGCTCTTTGTAAACCAATATTAGTTTTACCTGCTAACTTCATTAATTTACCTCCTTGTAGTTACGCCTCAACTGGCCACATGCTGCATCTATGTCAGCCCCCATCGTACGTCTAACTGTAACTGGTATATTGTTCTTTTTAATGTAATTTTCAAATCTTTTAATATTATTAATACTACTTTTATCACAATTAAATTCACTAACTTTATTTATAGGAATTAAGTTAACATGAAAAAGCTTGTTTTTAAAATATTCCACCATTTTCATCGCATGCTGTAAAGTATCATTTTGACCATCAATCAATGCGTATTCAATAGTCACTCTTCTATTCGTTGTACTTATATAGTAATCTAAAGACCTTAATAATTCATTAACATTAAACTTTAAATTAACTGGCATTATTTTGCTTCTCTCATAAGAATTTGGATTATGCAACGAAACTGCTAAATTTATTTGAGTTTTTAAATCTGCAAACTTAATAATCTTATCAACTAAACCACAAGTAGATATAGTTATATGTCTAGCTCCAACATTTTTACCACTTTCATCTGTAACTAAATTAGTAAACTTAATTACATTATCAAAGTTATCAAAAGGTTCGCCGATTCCCATTAAAACAATATTAGATATATTAATATCATTAATTCTCTCTATTTCATATATCTGTTGTAACATTTCTGACGGCAAAAGATCTCTTTTAAAGCCATTTTTTGTTGATGCACAAAAATTACATCCCATCTTACAACCCGCTTGTGTTGATATGCAAATTGAAAAACCATGTTTATATGACATTAATACACACTCTATTATTTCATTGTCATATAACTTTAATAAATACTTTTTTGTACCATCTAAGTTTGAATTAAAAACTTCTAATACTTCTGTATTTTTAATTTCTGCATTGTTCTTTAGTTTATTAACTAAAGTTTTACTAATATTACTCATTTCATCAAAATGTTTAATTTTCTTATTATGCAACCAATCAAAAATTTGTTTAGACCTAAATGAATGCTCACCTAAATCTACTAAAAAAGATGTTAACTCATCTTTATCGAGAGACAAAATATCTATCATAATTTAATATTTAACTAACATACATACAAAAAATCCATCTGTATTAATTTCATTTGGCATCATTGTAAATTTATAGTTTTCCTCATTTTTATTTTTATAATTAATATTAAAGTAAAAAGGTTTGAAATTTTTATTATTATTTAAAAACTTTTCTATAATATCATCATTTTCTTTTTTATTTAAAGTACAAGTTGAGTAAACAAGTTTACCACCAGCTTTAACCTTTTTTGAACCTTCAAGTAAAATGTTTTCTTGTATACTATATATACTATCTATTTCTTGTAGTGTTTTATATCTAATTTCTGGTTTTTTAGAAATTACACCTAACCCACTACAAGGCACATCACAAATAACTATATCTGCCATTGGTAAATCTTCATTTTCTTTTTGACTATCAAAAATAAAAGTTTTTATATTATTAATTGAAAGCCTTTCAGATGTTTCTTTTATTTTATTAATCTTGTCTTCATTTTTGTCAACGCTATATATATTACCTTTACCATTTGTTAAAAAACTTGCCATGAAACTTTTACCACCTGGTGCACTACAAAGGTCTATAATTATGTCGCTTTCTTTAAAACCAACTAAAGACATAGCCAATTGACTTGCTGTATCTTGTATATAAAAATAACCTTTCTGAAACTCACTACAACGTCTTATATCACCTTGTACCTCTAAAAATAAATTGTTTTTCAAAAAACTATTTTCACTAACATTATAACCTTTTTCAACTAAAATTTCTAATAATTTTTTATCATCTATTTTTAATGTATTAACCCTAATTGAAGTTAACATATTTTTTTTAAATGTTTTTAATATTTCTTCAACATTATCATAGTCTTTTAATATTTTTATTATATCTTCAGATACAGAGTATTTAATTGATAGTCTGTTTTCA
Source organism: Oscillospiraceae bacterium (assembly GCA_051658665.1). Taxonomy (GTDB): domain Bacteria; phylum Bacillota; class Clostridia; order Oscillospirales; family Ruminococcaceae; genus JBOFNA01. The sequence goes on along the minus strand of JBOFNA010000155.1, from coordinate 2,992 downwards.
ACTGTTTCTTTTTCCAACGGGTATACTAACCCATTTAAACAGACTTTTCTAAGTACTGCATTTACAAAAGATTTAGCACTGGTTTTTTTAAAACTTTGACAAAGCTTTACGCTTTCGTTAACAGCTGCACTGTTAGGCGTATCCATATATGCTATACCTACAATACCTAACCTTAAAATATTTAATATTTCTTTATCAAGTTTTTTGAATTTTTCTTTTGTATATAATTCGATTTGATAATCTATAGTTATTTTATTTTCAAGTAAAGTGTAAATTATATAAGATAAATAACTAGATTTTTGTTTATCTAATTTATATTTAGTAATATAACTATCTAAAATAACATCCGATAAATTACCCCTGAAAATATCTAAAATTGCTTTTGTGGCTAAAAGCCTAATATTTAAATCTTTAGTCATTACTTCTATTTCCAAAAACTAAAATTAACCTTAAAATATTTGCTATAGAAACAACTAGTGCTGCAACATAAGTTAAAGCTGCTGCATTAAGAACTTTTTTAGCTCCCAACGCTTCATCGTCATCTAATATACCATACTCTTGTATTGTAGATATCGCTCTTGTACTTGCATTAAACTCAACTGGTAAAGTTACTAGTTGAAAAAAAGCAACCGTTGAAAAAAGTAATATACCAACCTGAATAAGTCGTGCATCACCAGAAAAATAACCAAACAAAATTAATGGCATAGATAAAGTCGACCCTATTTGCGTTATTGGAATAATCTTATTTCTAACAACTATCGGAAAGTACTTTTGACTATATTGTATTGCGTGCCCCACTTCATGTGCTGCAACGCCAATAGACGCAACAGACTTACCACTGTACACATCTGTTGATAGCCTTATAACTTTAGTTCTTGGGTCAAAATGGTCAGATAGCTTGCCTCTTGTTTCTTCAACTGTCACATCTCTAAGTCCATAGGCGTCTAAAATTAATCTTGCAACCTTTGCACCTGTATAACCTCTACCACTTCCTATTTTATTGTACTTATTAAATGTACTTTGTACATTCATACTAGCTATACCTGCTAAAAAAATAGCTGGTACAACTAAGTATATATAAAAAGTGTCAATATAGAAAAAACCTAAGTTCATAATTGATCTCCTACAAATATTTCGTCTGCTTTAATATTTCTGCCAACGATAAAACTTTCTCCACTCATTTTTTTTCCGCCTTCAATCAACACCTCTAAAAATTCAATGGCAGTATTATTTCCGCAACTTACAACAAATTTTTTATTACTAGTTATTATACCACATTTTTTGTTATTGCAATCATTTTCAATAATTTTACTTTTAAAAACTTTTAGCTTTTTATTATTAAATGTAGTATATGCCAAAGGCCAAGGGTTTAAACCCATTATCAGATTATGTAAGTCTATTGCATCTTTACTGAAGTTTAAATTGCCCATTGTCTTATTTAAAATAGTTGTATAAGTAGCTAAACCTTCATTTTGCTTTGACCTTGTCACTGTTGACTCTTTAATTTTATATAAAACTTCACAAATACATTCTGCACCTAATTTTGATAATTTCGAAAATAAACTCTCAGATGTATCATCTAACTCTATATTAATCTCTTTAGATAGTATAATATCACCAGTATCAAGACCCTTATCCATATACATTATTGTGACACCTGTCTTTTTATCTCCATTGATTATAGATGTCTGTATTGGAGATGCACCTCTATACTTAGGTAATAAAGAACCGTGAATGTTTAAACAACCATGCTTAGGAGTTCCTAAAATTTCTTCAGATAATATTTGTCCATAAGCTACAACTACAATAATATCTGGGTTATACTTTTTAATTTGCTTAACGGACTCTTCATCTCTTAATTTTAAGGGTTGGTGCACTGGTATATCTTTACTTAACGCAAATTCTTTAACTGGTGAAAATTTAACTTTTTTCCCTCTGCCACTTTTTTTATCAGGTTGTGTAAACACAGCTAATATATTGTGTTTTTCTTCAATTAATTTCTTTAAGCTTTCTTTAGCAAAATATGGTGTACCCATAAACAAAATATCCATAATTATTTATCTTTCTTTATTCATATAATCTTCAAGCTCTTTTTCATTTAAAAATTTATCTACTATATCTATAAACAATATACCTTTTAAATGATCCATCTCATGTAAAATAGCTCTAGCTAAAAAACCCTCTGTTTTTATTGTTTTTTTGTTTCCGTCTCTATCAAAATAATCAACTGTTACAATGTCTGACCTTGTCACAATACCCCATTGGTCTGGACAAGATAGGCAGCCCTCTAGACCTGATTGTTGACCATCTTTTGAAACTAATTTAGGATTTACCATCTCGTATTTGTTTTTGCCATCTATCTGAACAATCAAAACATTTCGTAAAATAGCAACTTGGGGTGCAGCAATACCTACTCCGTCCATTGAAACCATTGTATCGTACATATCATCCAAAAGTGTATGTAACTTATTATCAAAATTAGTTACATCTCTACACACTTTTCTAAGTTGTTCATTTTCTTTTAATATTACCTTTCTTATTGCCATGTTGACCTCCATTTTAAAACTTAAGTATCACTATTAAAGTCTACTGTTAGTATTATATTTTTATTTGAACTTTTATAAAATATTTTTAAAACTTTTCGTAAAAAATCTCTAAATTTTATATTATTAACACATTTTATAATGACTTTATATCTATAATTATCATTAACTTTCAATATATTAAAAGCTGAAGGTCCTAAAATACTCAAAGGTATGCTATAGTTACCATCTTTCAAAATCTCTTTAATTAAGACCATAAAATCTTTAGCATTTTTATATGTTTCAGCCTCATTTTTGCCTTTAAATGCTATTGTAGCTATTTGACAAAATGGTGGATATAACAATGCTTTTCTAATTTTTATCTCCGTTTTATAAAATTTTATATAATCTTGTAATGCCGACACATTTATTATATCATCATTTGACTCAATTGTCTGTATTATTGCCCT
>JBOFNA010000154.1:0-2305 GCA_051658665.1 Oscillospiraceae bacterium | reverse complement strand
AAATTATTTGACTATTTGCTTTTAATTATATATAATAGTAATATAAATAAATGAAAAACACGATAATATCATACGTTTAGGGTACGTTTAACGCTGTGGAATGTAAAAGTCAACGTATTACAACGTATATTACAACAATAATGGGTTGTTTAATCTTTATATATTGCGTATAATGTATAGTGTGTAAAAGTGATTTATTTAATATTAAGTAAAAAAAGAGGAGACTTCAAAATATGTTTATTGTACCTATATCAAAAATGGCACCTATTGATGGCATTAAAGAAGTGAAAAGCGATTCTAATATCGGGGGCGGTGTTAACATTCCGTTTGGAGATGTTTTGAAACAAGCTATAACAAGTGCACAAGATGCACAAAAAGTATCATCTGAGGATGCCGTAAAACTATCAAATGGTCAAGTCGAGAATTTACACGAAGTTATTATTAACGGTGAAAAAGCTGCGACATCATTGGAGTTTGCTGTACAAGTTACAGGTAAAGCTATTAATGCTTATAACGAAATTATAAGAATGCAAGTTTAAAAAACTGTTGATAATGGGTGAATTATGAAAGAAACCATATTGAATTATAAAGATAAGGTAATGAACTTTACAGAAAACAATGAAACTGTAAAAAAGCTTGTTTCTCCTTATAAAAAACAAAGCGATAAAAATAAAAAAATTATATTATTTGGAATTTTAGGTGTTTTCGTTTTTAGTATTTTAGTTACTATATTTTTAAACGTAAGCGGAAATAGATATAAAGTGTTATACCCTGGTATAGATTCAAAAGAAACTGGCGAAGTTATGTCAGTTTTGAAAGATATGGGGGTAGATTCTAAATTAGACGGAAAAACTGGTGAAGTTATGGTTCCGTCTAAAGATTATGATGTATTACTTTTGGACTTAACTGCACAAGGTTATCCAAAAACTGCTCCAGCTTATGGTATCTTTAAAGATAATGCTGGGTTTACTACAACTGAATTTGAAAAAAAGCAATATTTAGTTTTTAATTTACAAGATAAAATAGAAAAAACATTAAAAGGTTTAGATGACGTTACAAATGCAGATGTTACAATTGTTGTACCTGAAGATAGTGCTTATGTACTTGATAATAAAACAAAATCAACAGCTGCAGTTGCGGTAACAATGAGGCCAGGGGCTAGATTATCACCGCAAAAAGTAGACGCATTTAAAAATCTTGTTGCTTATAGTGTACCGAAAATGGAACCTCAAGATGTTGCTGTTGTAGACTCTAGGACAGGGTTGACAATGAAAGGTGATATTGATTCAGGTACGAGCAGCAATGGGACACAAAGTTTAGACTTTGAAAGACTTGGATTTGAAGATAGAATAGAAAGCAAAATAAATGAAAAAGTCTTAAGTGTTTTGGGTCTTGGATATAAACCAGAAGATATGAGAGTACAATCTACTGTTACTGTAGATTACGATAAAATGATAACGGAAGAAGTCGAGTATATTCCGGGAGAAAATGGCGAAGGCGTAAAAGAAAAGTTTGAAGAAAGCTATCAAAATAACGGAAATCAAAATAGTGGGGCTGGAATACCTGGAGAAGAAAATAATACAGATATACCGACTTATCCAAATGATGAAAACGCAAATGCAGATAAAGAAAACTATACACAAAGTGCTGAGTATTTAGTAAGCTACATAAAGCAACAGATAGAAAAAGACAAGGCTGTTTTAAAGGATGTATCTATAGCAGTATCTGTATTAGGAAAAGACTTATCTGAAGATAGAAGAGAAGAAATGGTTAATACTGTAGCAAAAGCTGCAAATATTAACCCTGAAAATGTGCAAATCACAACATTTGAGCCAAACAATAGTTTATTAAACAATGCAATTATACAAGAGGTTTTAAATAATCCATTAATTTTAGCAGGTATACCAATTGGATTAGTTGCGCTTGGATTAGGTTTGATACTTATGAAAAAGAAAAAGTCTAAAAAGTCAAACAAATCTATAAAAGACACAGATGCTGCTGATGCTGAAGATTTAGCTTTGAAAATGAAAAAAGAGCTTGAAGATGAAAAAAGAAAATTAGTAGAAAATGCTAAAGCAGGGCAACCTGTAGAATCTTTAGTTGTAGAGGACATTAAAGGTTTTGTAAAGGAAAACCCAGAAATAACAGCATCGTTGATTAGAAACTGGTTAAAGGATGATGAAGAATAATGACAGCTGCATCTAATACGAAAAGCAGATTAACACCTATTGAAAAAGCCGCGGCTATAATTGTTTCTTTAGGTTCAGAAAGTGCTTCGAAGGTTTATAAATATTTAAAAGAAGAA
>JBOFNA010000153.1:0-14373 GCA_051658665.1 Oscillospiraceae bacterium | reverse complement strand
CGTAGGACAAAGCATACCTAATTTTTTGTTTTCATAAAATAAATTTAAAATGTTTTCTACATAGTCTTCACTTTTTAGAGTGTTTTCAAAACACCTATAAGAAAAAGACTCTCCAACTGTTGACGGAGTTATTTGTTTTGTTTTTTTATCATGGCAAAAACAAACAATATCGTAGTTCATTATAACGTCTTTAACGCCGACTAATAGGGAACTTACATCGCGACCTCTGTTTTCAATTATAAGGACTTTAACATTAGAAAACTTAGAGTTTGAAAACACTTCAGTTATTTTAGTTTTCATTTTTTCACTATGCGTAGTAATGTAGATATCTGAATAACTAGGCATTGACTGGGCATATTTATAACAATAATTTATTAAGTCTTCAAAGTAAATGTGCATTACTAATGCAACATTTTCAAAAGGTCTTTTGTTCTTAAGTTTAGATATGTCAGACGGTAACACATGAATTAGTTTTAAACTTTTAACTAAGTCGTGTTGATTTTGAACTCTAATTAAATTTTCTAAAATCATATCTGTGTCATAGTCTAAGTTGTTTTTTATATAGTTAAAAGACTCAACGACGTTTTCACCACTAGAAATTTGTATGATATCAATATATTCGTGAAAAAATGTTCTTCTTTTTAATATTGGACAACGTTTTTCTTCAATTAAATATTTACTTTTATACATAAGAGGATAGTTAACATCATCATAAAACTCTGTAGTATCAATATAAGATGACCATTTATAGCCTTTGTCGCAAAAATGTTTTGTGAAAATTGCTTCATGATTACCTATGGAGTCTTCATAACTATTTATTTGAGGCATATTTTCCCAATAAATTTTAAAATCTTTAGAGTTAAATAAATTTTTGCGAACAGCAATAAAATGAGATTGAATGTGTAGAGGAATGTAGTTATATTTAATTGTGTTAAAAGGGTCGTGATCCACTTCGTGGAAAACTGTAATACCCCAAAAATCGTCATCTCTTTTTTCCATTTCTGAAAACATTTCAGAAAATGGATATAATGGTCCAAAATTAGTAAAGTTAAGTAAAATTATTTCATCAAAATTATTTAGGCCATCTTCTCCATAAGACTCCATACCTTCTTTATATGCCCAAACATCAAAGCCAATATTTTCTCGTACAATTACTTTATTAGCAACATTTTTAAATTTTAAAAGACTTTTTTCTTCTATTTTACCATTTATTACAACTAACAGCTCGTCTATATTTTTTTTAAGGTCGTTTAGCAAATAAAAATTATACTCATCGGCTATTCCTTGTTTATCATAAAAAAAATAAATTGCTAACCTTTTTGTCTTATTGATCATTTATAGCTTCTCCCGAATTTTTATTCTAAAAATTAATTTATGTTATTTTTATTAACATTTTTATAGTGATTATGTTATAATTACATAAACTTTATACTAATAGACAATAAAAAATATATTAAAATAAAAAAACTTTTGAATTTTTATTTTAATAATTATAATTTTAATAAAAAATGCATAATATAATTATGAAATAACTACTAAAATTTTATACTAATTATAACAAAAAGTCAAGAATTTTATATTTAAATATTTTTATTTTACTACATATTTTTATTTAAAATTACATAATATATTTTTAATTAAGTATTGACAATTGTTTTGAAAATATGTATAAAATTTATTATAATATTTTATTAATTATTTTAGGAGGCGTAACAATGGTATTTGAAAAACTTAAAAAACTTATCTGTGATCAACTTGATATAGAGGAAGAAAAAATTACGGAAAATAGCTCTATTACAGATGATTTAGGAGCTGATTCTCTTGATATGGTAGACTTAATTATGTCGGTCGAAGAAGAATTTGATATAGACATACCAGAAGAGTCTGTTGAGAACATATCTAAAGTTGGAGATGTTGTTAAATATATAGAGTCTTTGATCTAGATTTTTATTATTTAATTTTCATTAGTTGTTATATTATAGTTTAAAAGTAAAATGCTTTTGTATTTTACTTTTTTTATTTATTAATTCGTTGCATTAATTTTATAAATTCATTATAATTAAAGTATATTTTATTTTGAAAGGGTTTAAACAATGTCAAAGAAGGATAAGTTAGTTGAAGAAATAACATCTATGGATGATGATTTTTCACAATGGTTTACAGATATAGTGAAAAAAGCAGATTTAATAGATTACTCAAGTGTAAGAGGTTGTATGATATTCAGACCTTATGGCTATGCTATATGGGAAAACATACAGAAAATTGTTGACCAAAAATTAAAAGAAACAGGGCATGAAAATGTTTATATGCCAATGTTTATACCTGAAAGTTTATTGCAAAAAGAAAAAGACCACATAGAAGGGTTTGCGCCTGAAGTAGCTTGGGTTACTCATGGCGGTAGTGAAGAACTGACAGAGAGATTATGTATAAGACCAACGTCTGAAACTTTATTTTGTGATCATTACGCTAATATTATACATTCTTATAGAGATTTACCACTTTTATATAATCAGTGGTGTTCAGTTGTAAGATGGGAAAAAACCTCAAGACCTTTTTTGAGAAATGTTGAGTTTTTATGGCAAGAAGGACATACTATGCATGAAACAAAAGAAGAAGCGGTTAAGGAAACTTTAGAAATTTTAGATTTGTATGAAAATGTTTTGAAAAAACATTTATGTATACCTATTTTAAAAGGCAAAAAAACTGAAAAAGAAAAGTTTGCAGGAGCTCAGGATACTTATACAATAGAGGCTATGATGCATGATGGCAAGGCTTTGCAAAGTGGAACCAGCCATTATTTTGGGGACGGATTTTCAAAGGCGTTTAATATATCTTTTACTGGTAGAGATAACAAAAAAAATTATCCGCATCAAACATCTTGGGGCATATCCACAAGGTTAATAGGCGGTATTATAATGACTCATGGAGATGACGATGGCCTAGTTTTACCACCTAGCATTGCACCTATTCAGGTAATTGTTGTGCCTATTGCCCAACATAAACAAGGTGTAGAAGAAAAGGCTTGTGAGGTTTTAGAGAAAATTAAAACAGTTGCCAGGGCTAAAGTTGACTTAAGTGATAATTCGCCTGGTTGGAAGTTTTCTCAATATGAAATGAAAGGCGTTCCTTTAAGAGTTGAGTTAGGTCCTAGAGATATAGAAAACAATCAATGCGTTATTGTTAGAAGAGATACAAGAGAGAAGACGGTTGTGTCTTTAAATGACTTAACAGATGTTATACCTAAAATCTTGGAAGACTTTGCAGATAACTTATATAAAAAAGCTGAAAATAACAGAACAAGCAAAACTTATACAGCTACAAATTTAGAAGAAATAAAAGATATAGCTGAAAACAAACCTGGGTTTATAAAAGCTATGTGGTGTGGAGATAGTGGATGCGAAGAAAAATTAAAAAATGAGACTGGAGTTTCTTCTAGATGCATACCATTTGAAAGTGAAATTATTTCAGATAAATGTGTTTGTTGTGGTGGCGACTCTAAACATTTAGTTTATTGGGGTAAAGCCTATTAAATTTACAAAAGTTATGGCTAAGGAAATTTTATAAGATATAAAATATAAAAGCCTAATTTGTTAGTTATAAAACTTAACTGGATTTGTTTATTTTTTTAATTTCAATTATTTATGTTTTAGAAGTAACTGTAATTAATTTCAAGTTTTATTTAAAACATTAATATTTAAATAAAATTAGTGTAAGGGTGTGCAACATGAAAGATATTTTGAATTTGTTTTTTTTAGAGTTTTTAAGTAAGAACAAATATTATGAACCATTGAAGATAAATAAAACAAGTAAAGTTTTACAAGGTGCCATTGTTACTGGTGACGTTGAAATAGGTAAATATTGTGGCATTTGGTTTAACAGTGTAATTAGAGGCGATTCTTGTAAAATCAAAATTGGGAATTGTACAAATGTACAAGATTGCTGCATTTTACATGGCGATGAAAATTTTGATTTAAATATTGGCAACGGTGTATCTGTAGGTCATGGGGCGATTTTACATGGGTGTACAATTGGCGATAACACTGTTATTGGAATGGGAGCAATTTTGCTGAATGGCGCTAAAGTAGGTAAAAACTGTATAATTGGTGCAGGGTCTGTAGTGTCAGGAAAGACTGTTGTGCCAGACAACCATTTAGCTATAGGTAGCCCTTGTGTTATAAAAAGAGAGTTAAAAGATAATGAGGTATTTGAGAATAAAAATAACGCAAAACATTATTGTGAAAAAATTAAATTTTAATTTTATATATAATATTTAATTTCAAAATAAGTTGCGGTTTTAACTAATTTATTTTAAATAATAAACTTGTAATATTGTTATGTCTATAATACTTTAAATTGTTTTTAAGTAAATTTTTATAATTATTTAATGTTTTAATATATTGTGAAAACAATAGTTTTTTGTAATTAATTCAGGATTTTTTAAAAAATATTAAAAAAATAAAAAAAACTATTGTTTTCATTAAATTAATATGTTATTATGAATAAGCATGACTGCGCTATAATGCGTTGAAGCGAGAGGTTGCCGCTTTTTAGCGGGTAATTTTCGCCGAGTACACACTGTGAAATGTGTTTTAACTGAATTTTTGTGAAATATAATTATAGAATGATCTATAACATATTAAAATTTGTTACTCTGCCTATTTTGCCCGTTTAGATTTTAAATTAAATCTAAACGGTTTTATAATGAGGTTAAACTAAAACACCCGGAACAGCGTTCGGAAATTATAAACGTCCTCAAATTTTTAATTTAAACAGTACAAAATAAGGAGGTTTTTGAAATGGCAGTCAAAGAAAAAATAAGAATCAGACTAAAAGGTTATGATCATCAATTGGTTGATAGTGCGGCTGAGAAGATTGTTGAAACAGCTAAAAAAACAGGCGCTAGAGTTTCTGGTCCAATACCACTACCGACTGAAAGAGAACTTATAACAATTTTAAGGGCTGTACACAAGTACAAAGATAGCCGTGAGCAATTTGAAATGAAAACTCACAAAAGAATGATAGATGTTTTAAGACCATCTAACAAGACTGTAGAATCTTTAATGGGTCTACAACTCCCTGCCGGTGTTGATATAGAAATTAAACTATAATTCACTAATGCAGGTCATGTTGACAGAAGTCAACCAATAACCTAAAGGAGGTAGGATAAATGCAAAAAGGTATAATCGGTAAAAAAGTTGGTATGACTCAACTATTTGATGAAAATGGTAAAGTTATCCCAGTAACAGTTATAGAGGCAGGTCCTTGCTCAGTAGTGCAAAAAAAGACTATTGAAAATGACGGTTACGAATCTGTGCAAATTGGTTTTGGAGATAAAAGTTTAAAGAATGTAAACAAAGCATTAAAAGGTCATTTTGCAAAAGCAGATGTAGGTATTAAGAGATATCTAAAAGAATTTAGATTTGATAACATTTCATCTATTAACGTTGGTGACATTATAAAAGCTGACACATTTGAAATAGGTGATAAAGTAGACGTATCTGGAGTAAGTAAAGGTAAAGGGTTTGCAGGAACTATTAAACGTTGGAATGGACGTAGATTAAAAATGACCCACGGTACTGCTGCTGTACACAGAAGCCCAGGTTCAATTGGTGCTTGCTCATCACCTTCTAGAGTTTTTAAAGGTAAGAAAATGCCAGGCCATTTAGGCGCTGAAAAAGTTACTGTACAAAACTTAGAAATCGTTAAAGTAGATGTTGAAAATAATTTAATAGCAATTAAAGGTGCTGTTCCTGGCCCACGCGGTGGCGTTGTGGTTATAGCTAACAGCGTTAAAGTTTAGGAAAGGAGGGAACATTGATGCCAAAAGTAAAAGTATTTGATATGACAGGCAAAGAAGTATCAGAAATCGAATTAAGTGAAAGCATTTTCGGTATAGAACCAAATAAAGTGGCTATGCATTCAGCAGTTGTTAACCATTTGGCTAACAAAAGACAAGGTACTCAATCTACACTTACAAGAGCTGAAGTAAGAGGTGGTGGTAGAAAACCATGGAAACAAAAGGGTACAGGTCGTGCAAGACAAGGTTCTATCCGTGCTCCTCAATGGTATCACGGTGGAGTTGCTCTTGGTCCTAAACCACGTGATTACGGATATTCAATAAATAAAAAAGTTAAAAGATTAGCGCTTAAATCTGCGTTTTCTACAAAATTTTTAGATAGCAACATTATTGTAGTTGATAAAATTGTTATGGACACTTTTAAAACAAAGTCAATGATAGATATGTTAGCTGCATTAAACAGTGGAAAAAAAGCTTTGGTAGTTTTACCAGAAACAGATTTGAAGGTTGTTAAAAGTGCAAGTAATATTAAAGGTGTAAAGACATCTTTAGTTAATACCCTTAATGTTTATGACATCTTAAATTATGACACTTTTATTGTGACGAAAGATGCTGTAACTAAAATTGAGGAGGTGTATGCATGATTAAATTAGCACAAGATATTATTATAAAGCCAATTATAACTGAAAAAAGCATGAGTGCTATTGGTTTAAGAAAATATACATTTAAAGTGGATAAACATTCAAATAAAATTGAAATTGGAAAAGCTATTGAAAAACTTTTTGGTGTTAAAGTTAAAAAAGTTAATACAATGAATGTTAGGGGTCAACAAAAGCGCATGGGCGTACATGTTGGTTATAGACCTAACTGGAAAAAAGCAATTGTAACATTGACTGAAGATTCAAAAGGTATTGAGTTTTTCGAAACAATGGTATAGACCTACTGCTATGAGCATAGGTAAAGTATGGGCGTATGCCCGCAAAAGCCAAAAGTAGGAGAGTGAAAATAAATGGCAATTAAGCGTTATAAACCGACTACGCCGTCTAGAAGACATATGTCTGTTACAGATTATTCTGACCTATCTAAAGTTGCACCTGAAAAGAAACTTTTAGAACCTTTGAAAAAACACGCAGGTAGAAACAATAATGGTAGAATTACTGTAAGACACAGGGGTGGCGGAAATAGAAGAAAATATCGTATTATTGATTTTAAAAGAAATAAGTTTGATGTAAAAGCTGAAGTAACTACATTAGAGTATGATCCAAACCGTTCAGCACACATTGCTTTATTGAAATATGAAGATGGTGAAAAAAGATATATATTGGCGCCTAATGGTTTAAAAGTTGGCGATTTTGTTGAGTCTGGTGTTAATGCTGACATTAAACCAGGTAATGCATTACCAATGGAAAATATACCTGTAGGTACAATTATACACAATGTTGAGATTTATAAAGGTAAGGGTGCACAACTTGTGCGTTCTGCCGGTAATTCAGCACAATTAATGGCTAAAGAAAATGGTTATGCTTTAGTTAGATTGCCTTCATCTGAACTTAGAAAAATACCAGTTAATTGCATGGCTACAGTTGGTCAAGTTGGAAATATAGACCATGAAAATGTTTCTATTGGTAAAGCCGGTAGAAAACGTCATATGGGCATAAGGCCAACAGTTAGAGGGTCAGTAATGAACCCTTGTGACCATCCACACGGTGGTGGTGAAGGTAAGTCACCTATTGGTCGTCCGTCACCTGTTACACCTTGGGGTAAGCCAGCACTTGGTTATAAAACACGTAAAAAACATCATCGTTCTGACAAATTTATTGTTAGACGTAGAAATGCTAAGTAATATCTTGAAAGGAGGCAATTTAAACTTATGGGTAGAAGTATAAAAAAAGGACCTTTTGTTCAAGAAGCTTTATTTAAAAAGGTTTTAAAACAAAATGAGTCTAGCGATAAGTCTGTTGTTAAAACTTGGAGTCGTTCTTCAACTATTTTCCCTGAATTTGTAGGCCACACTTTCGCTGTACATGATGGACGTAAACACGTACCAGTTTATGTAACAGAAGATATGGTAGGACACAAATTAGGAGAGTTTGCACCGACAAGAACATACAGAGGACACGCGGGCTCAAGAACAACGAATAACGGCAAAAAATAGCAGGTTGAAAGGAGGACATACACAATGGAAGCAAAAGCTTATTTAAAGTATCTAAGGATGGCACCTAGAAAAGTGCAAATAGTACTTGATTTAATTAGAGGTAAAGATATTAATAAAGCTATGGCTATATTAAAATATACAAATAAAGTTGCAAGTGAGCATCTTGAAAAACTCCTCAAGTCTGCTATTGCAAATGCTGAAAATAACAACCATATGAACAAAGACGATCTATACATTGCAGAATGTTTTGTTTGTCAAGGTCCTTCTCTAAAGAGAATTAGACCAAGAGCACAAGGTAGAGCGTTCCGTATTATCAAAAGGACATCTCATATAACTTTAGTGCTTAAAGAGAAGAAATAATCAGAAGAGGGGGTAGACTTATGGGCCAAAAGGTAAATCCACATGGTATGAGAGTGGGTATAATTAAAGGCTGGGATTCTCGCTGGTTTGCAAAAGACAATGTTTTTGGCGATATCTTAGTTGAAGATTATAAATTACGTAAATTTATAAAAAATAAATTATATGCAGCAGGTATACCACGTATCGAAATTGAAAGAGATGCTCAAAGAGTAAGAATTCACATTCACTGTGCTAAACCAGGTATGGTTATTGGTAAGGGTGGTTCTGAAATTGAAAAACTTAAAAAAGAAATTGAAAAAATAACAAAAAAACCTGTATCTGTAAATATAGTAGAGGTAAAACAACCAGACTTAAATGCACAACTTGTAGCTGAAAACATTGCTGCTCAACTTGAAAGAAGAATATCTTTCAGAAGAGCTATGAAACAATGTATAGGGCGTACAATGAGACTTGGAGCAAAAGGTATTAAAACACAAGTTTCAGGTCGTTTAGGTGGTGCTGATATAGCTCGTTCTGAGCATTATCACGAAGGTACAATACCGCTACAAACTTTAAGAGCAGATATAGATTATGGCTTTGCTGAAGCACATACAACATATGGTCGTACTGGCGTAAAAGTATGGATATATAAAGGTGAAGTTTTAGCTGAAAGTAATAAAAAACAAGTGACAAGAAAGCCACGTAAGGAAGGAGGTAGCAAGTAATGCTTCTACCGAAACGCGTTAAATATCGTCGTGTGCATAGGGGACGTCTTACTGGTAAGGCTACCCGTGGTAATAAAGTTTCTCATGGTGAATTTGGGTTACAATCATTAGAGCCAGCTTGGATAACATCTAACCAAATTGAGGCTGCTCGTATTGCGATGACACGTTACATCAAACGTGGAGGAAAAGTTTGGATTAAAATTTTCCCAGACAAACCAATAACAGAAAAACCAGCAGAAACTCGAATGGGTTCAGGTAAAGGTAGCCCTGAGTATTGGGTTGCAGTTGTGAAACCTGGCAGAGTTATGTTTGAAATTGCAGGCGTAAGTGAAGAAATTGCAAGAGAAGCCTTAAGGCTTGCTATGCACAAACTACCAGTTAAATGTAAGTTTGTAACTAGAGAAGAAACAGGTGGTGAAGAATAATGAAAGCTATTGAAATGAAAGAAATGTCAATAAATGAGTTGACAGAAAAACTAATGGATTTAAAAGCTGAGTTATTTAACCTGAGATTTCAACATGCTATAAATCAGTTGGAAAATCCAATTAGAATTAAAACAGTAAAAAGAGATATTGCTCGTATTAAAACTGTTATAAGGGAAAAAGAAATTGGCGAAAAAGTGCAATAATGAGAAGGGAGACTAGCTGTGAGCGATAGAAACCTAAGAAAAACAAGGGTTGGTAAAGTTGTTAGCAACAAAATGGAAAAAACAATAGTTGTTTCAATAGTTGACAATGTTAAACACCCACTTTATAAAAAAATCATTAAACGCACAGTTAAATATAAGGCGCATGATGAAAATAACTCATGTAGTATAGGCGACCGTGTAAAAATTATGGAAACTCGCCCTCTTTCTAAAGATAAGAGATGGAGATTGGTTGAGATTACTGAAAAAGCAAAATAATGTTTTAGTATCCGAAAGGAGGAACACACTGTGATACAAATGCAAACCAGAATGAAAGTTGCTGACAATACAGGTGCTAAAGAGATAATGTGTATAAGGGTTTTAGGTGGTACACGTAGAAAATATGCAAATATTGGTGATGTTATTGTTGCTTCTGTAAAAAAAGCCGCACCAGGTGGTGTTGTTAAAAAAGGCGATGTTGTTAAAGCAGTTATAGTTCGCTCTGCAAAAGGTGTACGTCGTAAGGATGGTTCATATCTTCGCTTTGACGAAAATGCTGCTGTTATTATAAAAGACGATAAAACTCCAAGAGGAACACGTATATTTGGTCCAGTTGCAAGAGAGTTAAGAGAAAAAAGTTATATGAAAATCTTAAGTCTTGCACCTGAAGTGTTATAAGAGGTTTTTAGAGATGAATAAAATACACGTAAAAACAGGCGATTCTGTACAGATGATGTCCGGAAAAGATAAAGGTAAAAAAGGTAAAGTTGTTGCTGTTAGTCCAAAAGAGGGTAAAATCATTGTCGAAGGCATTAACATAGTTAAAAAGCATACTAAACCTAAAATGGCAGGCCAAACTGGCGGCATCGTAGAAGGCGAGTCAGCTTTTTATGCTTGCAAGGCAATGTTGGTATGTCCTAAATGCAAAAAACCAACAAGATTAGGTCACACAATTGCAAAAGACGGTACTAAAAAACGTATTTGTAAACATAAAGAATGTGGCGAAACTTTTTAAGGAGGAATAGGACGTGGCAAGGTTAAAAGAATTTTACGCCAATGATGTAGCACCAGCTATGATGAAAAAATTTGGCTATAAAAGCGTCATGCAAATTCCAAAGCTTGATAAAGTTGTAATCAATGTAGGTTGTGGAGAAGCTAGAGACAACCAAAAAATAGTTGATGCAATTATTACTGATTTAGAAAAAATTACAGGTCAAAAACCAATAGCTTGTAAAGCTAAAAAATCAGTTGCTAATTTCAAGCTCCGTGAGGGCATGAATATAGGTGTGAAAGTAACATTAAGAGGCAAACAAATGTTTGAATTTATTGACCGTTTCTTAAATGTTGCATTACCAAGGGTTAGAGACTTTAGGGGAATGAACCCAAATAGTTTTGATAGTCATGGTAACTATTCAATGGGAATTAAAGAACAATTAATATTTCCAGAAATTGAATATGACAAAATAGATAAAGTGCGTGGCATGGATATTACATTCGCCACAACAGCTAATACAGATGAAGAGGCTCGTGAGTTATTAACATTAATGGGCGCACCATTTGCAAAATAAGGAGGATATGTTATGGCAAAAAAATCTATGGTTGCTAAACAATTGAGAACGCCAAAGTTTTCAACTAGATATTACACAAGATGCAAAATTTGTGGCAGACCTCATGCTTATCTTCGTAAATTTGGCGTCTGTCGTATATGCTTTAGAGAATTGGCTCATAAAGGTCAAATTCCTGGCGTAAAAAAAGCAAGTTGGTAAGCTACAAAGGAGGTTTTATAGTATGAATATCACCGATACAATCGCTGATTTATTAACAAGAATTAGAAATGCTAGTTCTGCAAAACACGATACTGTTGACATTCCTGCTTCTAACATGAAAAAAGCTATTGTTGAAATCTTAGTTCAAGAAGGTTTCGTGAAAAGCTATCAAGTTATAGAAGATAACAAGCAAGGGATAATACGTGTCACATTAAAGTATAATGAAAATAGAGAGCAAGTAATAAAAGGCCTTAGAAGAGTATCAAAACCTGGATTACGTATATACACAAACTGTGAGAATATGCCTAAAGTTATGAAGGGTCTTGGAGTTGCAGTAATATCAACATCTAAAGGCATTATGACCGACAAACAAGCTAGAAAAGATAAGGTTGGCGGCGAAGTTCTTGCTTTTGTCTGGTAAGGAGGAAACTAGATGTCTCGTATAGGAAGAAAACCAAT
This sequence comes from Oscillospiraceae bacterium, assembly GCA_051658665.1. Taxonomy (GTDB): domain Bacteria; phylum Bacillota; class Clostridia; order Oscillospirales; family Ruminococcaceae; genus JBOFNA01. Next base: position 2,507 of record JBOFNA010000153.1, on the reverse strand, counting down.
TGAAGTACCAGCTGGAGTCGAGGTTAAAATCGATAAAAATCATGTAATTGTAAAAGGCAAAAATGGTACATTGGAAAATACATTCTCAAAAGACATTGGTATTACATTAGAAGGTAGTACTATTGTTGTAACTAGACCATCAGATAGAAAAGATCACCGTTCTTTACATGGTTTAACACGTTCTTTAGTAGCTAATATGATAGAAGGTGTTTCTAATGGGTTTAAAAAAGAATTGGAGATAAATGGTGTTGGTTACCGTGCAGCTAAGCAAGGTAAAGATTTAGTTATGAACTTGGGTTATTCACACCAAGTTATTATGAGTGAAATTGATGGTATTTCAATTGAAGTACCAGCACAAAATAAAATCACCATATTGGGGCAAGACAAACAAAAAGTTGGTCAATTTGCGGCTGAAGTTCGTGAAAAACGTCCACCTGAGCCATATAAAGGCAAAGGTATAAAATATGTAGATGAAGTTATAATTAGAAAAGAAGGTAAATCCGGTAAAAGCGGTAAGTAAGTTTAAGGGGTGAGTTAAATGGTAAAAAAGCCTGACAAAAATAAACAAAGGCTAACCAGACATAAAAGAGTTCGCGGTAAAATAAGCGGCACAGCTAGTTGCCCGAGATTAAATGTTTTTCGCTCTTCCAAACACATTTACGCTCAAATTATTGACGATGTAGCAGGTATAACTATTGTTTCAGCATCAACTGTTGAAGAAAACTTTGACATTTGTGGTGGAAATAAAGAAGCTGCAAAAAGAGTCGGTGAGAATATAGCTAAAAAAGCTATAGAAAAGGGTATTGAAAGTGTTGTTTTTGATAGAGGCGGTTATATTTATCATGGTCGTGTAAAAGAGTTAGCAGAAGGTGCTAGGTCTAACGGTCTTAAATTTTAGAAAGGGGGATTAATTGTGGCGATAATAGATGCTTCAACTTTAGATTTACAAGAAAAAGTTGTTTCTATCAACAGAGTATCAAAAACAGTTAAAGGTGGTAGAATTTTTAAATTTTCAGCTTTAGTTGTTGTAGGTAATGGTGATGGTACAATAGGATTTGGCATAGGTAAAGCTTCAGAGGTGCCGGATGCGATAAGAAAAGGCATTGATGATGCCAAGAAAAATCTAGTGAAAGTTTCATTGAGAGGTACAACAATTCCTCATGATATAATTGGTAGATTTGGTGCAGGTAGTGTACTATTAAAACCGGCAGCACCTGGTACAGGTGTTATAGCTGGAGGAGCTGTTCGTGCTGTTGTAGAGGCAGCAGGTATAAAAGATGTTAGAGCTAAGTCTTTACGTTCAAATAATCCTATAAATGTTGTACATGCAACGTTTGAAGGCTTAAAAAAGCTTAGAACAGCAGAAGAAATAGCAAAATTACGTGGAAAATCTATAGAACAAATTTTAGGTTAAGAGGAGGTGCAATATGTCTTTAGTAAAAATAAAGTTATTAAGAAGTTTTGCAGGTAGAAAAAAAGATCAAATTGCCACCGCTCAATCATTAGGTCTAAGAAAAATAGGCGATTGTGTAGAACAACCTAAAAATGAGCAAACATTAGGCAAAATAAAAAAAATAAATCACCTTATTGAGGTAACAGAAGCATAGTTAGGGGGTGTAGATATGAAGATACACGAACTTAGTCCAGCTGCTGGTTCAACAAAAGAGAGAAGACGTGTTGGTCGTGGTGCAGGCTCAGGTTTAGGCAAAACATCAGGTAGAGGTCATAAAGGTCAAAACGCACGTTCAGGCGGTGGTGTAAGACCAGGTTTCGAGGGGGGTCAATTACCTTTACAAAGAAGGATTCCAAAAAGAGGTTTTAAAAATATATTCTCTACAAGATATGCAGTTGTAAGTCTTGAAGAATTAAACTTTTTTGAAGATGGGTCAGTTGTAACCGAAGAAGAAATTTTGGAAGCAAAAATTGTTAAAAAGCAATTAGACGGTATAAAAATACTAAATAATGGAGAACTTACAAAAAAATTAACAGTAAGAGTATCAGCGTTTTCAGTTTCAGCCAAAGAGAATATCGAGGCTTTAGGTGGGAAAGCTGAGGTGAAATAAATGTTTAAGGTATTTAGAAACGCATGGAAATCACAAGACATTAGAAAAAAAATGGTTTTTACATTTTTTGTAATCGCTGTTTTTAGAATTGGTTCTTCAATTCCAGTACCGTTTTTAGACCCTGCAGAACTAAAAATTATGATGGAAACAACAGGTAGCTTTTTAGGGTATATGGATGCAATAACAGGTGGAGCTTTAGGAAGTGCAACATTATTTGCTATGAGTGTTACACCGTATATTAATGCATCAATTATTATGAACCTATTAACAGTTGCAATACCTGCCCTTGAAAGGCTTGCCAAAGAAGGTGAAGAAGGTAGAAAGAAAATAAACAAAATAACTAGGATATTATCTATTGTATTTGGGTTAATTTTATCTACCGGATATTACTTGTTATTAAAAAATGCAAATGTTGTTTTGTATACAGATGGCAAAAAAGGTATT
>JBOFNA010000152.1:0-6635 GCA_051658665.1 Oscillospiraceae bacterium | reverse complement strand
CTACACATACATTGAATATTAATTTAAATAATAAGTTGTCGAATTTTATATAATTAGATATAAAATACAGTCCTGTTGCTACAATCAACAAAAAAATTAACCTTAATAAATAAACTAAATAAAAATCTCCAACTTTTCTTTTAAATACATATTTAAATGTTACATACGGCTTTTGCCAAGCAACAGTTAAAACTGTAGATAATAAATTACCCAACATAATTCCGAAAATCCCATACATATATCCGAAAAATAAACACAAAACAGTATTCAATACTCCTACTAAAATTGAAAACCATCTATCTTCATAAAAAATACCTTTTGCACTTTTAAATTTTTCTACCGAGATTCTCATGCATCTTATATATAAATAAAGTGAAAACACAACTAATGTTGCGATATCTATTGTAAATTCTACACCCATCCACAATTGTACAAAAGATTGTGCACAAATAAAAAAACCTATAGATATAACGCCACCAATCCAGTAAACAACAAAATTAATCTCTTTAAAAACATTATATATTTTATCATCATCATTACCTACCAACAAATTACCTATACTACCTGCTAAACTAGCCGCAATCTTATAGACAACATTAAGCAATGTGTTGAATAACAATTGATATAACCCATAAACTGCTGTAGTCGCTAATCCACCAAACAACGTAGAGTATATATAGTTATTACCGTCCACTAAAAAACCAGATATTTTATGAAAAACTATTCCCTTTAAAGACCTTTTCATTGACTTCTTATTATCATCTGATAATGTTGCCTCAGATTTCCATATCTCTTTTGTCTTTAATTTTATTATTACATTAAACAGTAATAATAAAATACCATTTATTGTAAACTCTAATATATAATAAATAAACATTGTTTTAAATAATGGTAAAATAATTAAATATGCAGGAACCCTTAATACATGTACACTTATATTTATAATATTTAAATAATAAAGTCGTTGATCCGCAGAAATAATAATTATAATATATGAAAAAAAATAAGTTAGCGCTGTAGAGGCAGATAGTATTAAAAAGTAAATTTGTACATTATCAGAATCTGTAAAAAGATTTAATGTAAAAGATACCATAATCGCTGCAGCTATAAAAACTAAACCCATAACCCTGTAAAAAGTTTTGTAAAAATTCATTATACCGTGAATTTCACCATAATCTTTTTCTTTTATAGGCTTATATAATGTTGCCCCTACTACTCCACTCAACCCCAAGTTTAACATATCAAGTAAAATCATAACGTCTTTAAATAATGTTATTAAACCTAACGAATTAACGCCTAAATTCTCTAAAATAATTGGTTTAACTTGAAAATTTACAAATGTAATTATAAAAATTGATAACATTGATATTATAGAATTTTTAACAGCAAAATATGTCCTATCTTTTTCTATAATCATTTAATTTATCCTCATATATATCACATAATTTTTGTACAATAACCTTAATATCAAACTGATTTAATTCATCATATTTTATTATAGGTTTTTTTGAAGATAAAATCTTTTTACTCCATTTTTCAATTGACTCATTCAAATTTATCACTTCAAATTTATTTGATAACCTCAAAAATTTAGTAGCAGGAAAATCAGATGTAACACATGGTACACCGGCAGCTTGTGCTTCTATCAAGGTAATGTTTTGACCCTCAGATAAAGATGTGACAACAAAAACATCCATAATTGCTAAAAAGTTTTCAATGTTTCTTTGATTTCCTAAAAATTTAATTTTATCGTATATTTGCATTTTTCTTGCTTCTTTTTCTAATTGATCTCTTAAAGGTCCATCTCCTACTAATACTAATCTTACATCTGCATTTTTTTCTAATATATACTTAAATACCTTAATTAAAAATATATGGTTTTTAACTTCAACTAACCTTCCAATTGTTCCTATAACAAAACTATCTTCATCAATACCTAACTTATCTTTTTCTCTTGAAACATCTACGTCATTCGAAAACTTTTTCAGTTCAATTCCATTGCTCAAAGTATAAATGTTTTTAGTCTTTAAAATTTTTACTAACTTTTCTTTCATATCATCTGTTAAGCATGTTATTGTAAAATTTTTCTTTTTACTCATTAAAAATGTTGCAATATAATGCTTTTTTCTTTTTAAAACTATACTAGGTTCACCATGAAATGTATGAAAACAACTAATTCTTTTTGGTAAACTTAATAAATAATCATTATTAGCTACATGAGTATGCACAATATCAGCTTTTTTCAAAACCTTATATATAGCAATATACCTTTTTATATATTTAAATAACCTGTTTTGTTTGTTTTTAATTAAATCATCTATATATATTACATTTATATTGTTATCCATCAACTCTTTATATATATCTGTAGTTTTATCATTATCTATAGTTATCAAAATTGTTAAGTCATACTTGTTTTTATCTAAATTAATTGCATATCTTTTTACAGTAGTCTCTGCACCACCAGTTTGTAAACTATTTATAATGTGTATAATTTTTTTTTTCATTAATAATAACCTTTTATTTTTTTAATAAGTTAGTGTTAACCAATGTTGCATCATTTTTTCATATTTTTCTCTTTTAATTATAAATGATAAAAATGCATATACCGCGAAAAGCATCAAAACATATCTCATTGGACCAATCATTAGTATAAATGCACCTCTTGCTAAAAATATTAATTTACTCAATACATATATTATCATCACACCATTTAGTATCCTTCTTTTAGACAATTGTAAATATAAAAAATTCTCTAAAGTTATAAATAAATACCCATATAATCCGGCTAAAAGAAAACCTAAATGTCCCATATTAATATAAAACTCTGCTATTAATGTATACCCTATACCTGTTTTATCGGCATTTCTACCAGAGTATGCCGTAACCCATTTAGCTACATTAAATGTTTGCATTGTATCACCAAAAGCTCTCAATATAAAGTTTGGTATAAAAGATTTGGCTATACTATGAGGTATCGTAGGTACATGTCCAATGACACCCTCGTCTTTTGCTCTTATTGTATATATAGTGCTTTCAGCAGACTGTCCCATTTCTTCTATTGGGTTGAAAAAAATTCTATAATCAAATTTTTCAATCGCCCCACCCATATCTTCTATGCTATAACCCCTTAAGTATTTAGGTATTGACATCATAGGTAAGACTACAACTATACATAAAATTATAACTATTAAAACTTTTTTATTATTATAAGTATATTTAAATCCTCTTAGTAATAATGCCATGAAAAACATTATAAATATAGGTATAGCTCTATTTCTAGTGCCTATAAACATCATAACCCCAATTACAGAGCTACCTAGTACAAAACTTAATAATATTACCTTTTTATTATTAGTTGCAATTAATACATACCCTAATAAAATAATAAATAAAAACTCAATATACGGGTTAACATAATATTTTCCACTATAAAAAAAATTCATATATGTCATATCTAAACGTAAATACAACATATAGCACCAATTTGTAAAATAAATAGCATAAATTATTAAAAAGCTTATCATTATTTTTTTATCTATACATTTTTTATTTTCTTTTATCTGATTATAGACCTTTTCTTGATTTTTTATATACCTTTTATTTAATGCTAAATTAGAAAAAAAACTTAAATATGATATACATATCATTTGAAATATAACCATTGGATATATTTCATTTATATTAAATGTATCAAACATTGACCTAAAATAAAAATCGTAATTAGGTATAAATGTCCATAAAATCACTTGACCCATATTATAAAAAAGCAACATCAAAAAACCTATAATATACATAGAAAATAATGTTCTTGCCTTTCTATAATAAAGAAATATACCAATAAAATAGCACAACACTACAAGTAATGTTGCGAATTTTAAATTTAAATGCGAAATATCTTTATCCCTTAATAAAACAAAATACATTACCGTAAAAAACATGAGTTGTATTATATTTAAACTATTAATAAAACTTTTATATACATTTTTTACCATTTTATCCCCTTTTTTTATAAATGTGTTTATAAACATCATACAACTTTTGAGATGTTGCTTTTACGTCAAAACTTTTCTCTTTTAGACATTTTATATGCTGACCTTTTGTTTTTAGGCTATCTTTTGTTTTTAATATTTCATCTATCTTATTAGCCCATTTATAAGCATCTTCTTCTAAACTTTTATAATATATCGATTCTGTACCAGTAATTAAATCCTTAGTTATTGTTGATGAAATTAAACAAGGTACCCCGCAAGCTTGTGCCTCTATTACAACCCCTGGTACACCTTCATAAAACGATGGTAAGATAAAAATATCAAAAATATGAGTTATTATATTAATGTCATTTCTAACTCCTAAAAATATAACATTTTTAGATATGCCTAACCCTTCAACTTGTTTTTTTATATCATTAAATAAATCTCCGTCTCCTATTAATATAAGATATGAATTTTTATTTGTTTTATTATATTCAAAAAAAACTTTTATTAAAAAATTATGGTTTTTTACGTCGTTAAACCTACCTATATGTCCTAAAACAATCGCTTCTTTATTTATATTTAAACTCTCTTTTATTTCAGATTTATCTAATTGTATATCCTCATATAAACTTAAATTTATAGCATTAGGTAAATAAATAACTCTGCCCTTTTCAATTTCTTTTTTACCAAATAGATAATATCCAGCCTCTGTTCCGCAAGTTATCCTTGCATCTGCAAAAACTTTTATAAAAAACTGCATAATCTTTTTGTAAATTCTTCGTTTAATTGTCTTCATGTTTTTATCATTTGCTGTTCTTGAGTGAACTACTACAGTCTTTATTCCTGACATTTTTGCAACTAAAGCTATTAAACCTGAGTATTGTGATAAATGTGTGTGTACAATATGATCTTTACATGGACCTTTAAAAAGTTTATTCATATCTTTTATGTGTCTTAAAAAATGCCTAGGGTTTGATACTGTATATATTTTGCCACCTAGGCTAACTATCTCTTTAGAAAAATGATGTTCTCCCGCTTTAGTTTCCATAAAGTCAAACATTATTTCAGTTTTATCTATTTCCCTAAATATATCCATAGTTCGGCTTTCTGCTCCACCCTTGTCCATTTTAGCAAAAACATGTAACACATTTATCATGCTCATAGCCTTTCTTTAAAGTTTTTATAAAAGTTATACCTTTTTTTATCCAAATACTCTTTATTATATGATTTGCTTTTTTCGAAATTTTTTTCACTTTCACTTATCATGTTTTTTTTATCTAAATTTTTTATTATATCTTTTATTTTTAAATAATCTTTTTTATTAAATAAATAATCATCATCTATAATTTCGCCCATAGCTCCAACATTACTTCCAGTGCAAACTAAACCCATACTCATTGCCTCTATTACTGATCTCGGTAAACCCTCTGTTAAACTTGGCTGTATATATATATGCATATCTTCAAGGTATTTAATTACTTTGTCATTTGGTAATGAGCCTATAAAAATAACATTTTCTGATACTTTTAGGTCTTTCGCTAGCTTTCTTAAAGAATCGCCTCTACCTAAACCAATTAAATGATATTTTATATTGCTTATCCCTTCTTCTTTTAATAAAGATATCGCTTTTATTACATACTCTTGACCTTTGTATGAAACATCTACTGAACCGACTGTGACCAAATTAATTATATCTTCTTTTAAATTTAAATTTGTGAAACATTTAGTTTTTTTATATACAACATCTTTGTCTATATCTTTTAATAAAACATTTGAACAGTTTATACTTATACCCCTACAAGGATATAAGTTTTGTAAATATTCTTCTGTTACATAAACCGCCTGTTCTGCGTTTTTTATTGCGTTTTTATTGGATAAATACATAAACGGTGCAATTAATTTACCCTTATTTGAATGATGCCAATAAGAGTTAAATGGACAACCAACCATTTCTACTAAATAAGGTTTTTTGTGTTTTTTAGCGTATTTTATGGAAATAACACCAATAGTAGATGGTAGTCGACTTATTAAAAAATCACACTCTTTTACACTATCTTCTATTATTTGATTTTGCTTTTTTCTTCCTTTTAAGCTGAAATATGAAAATATAGACTTTTTAATATTTGGCAATGCTATATGTTTAATATATTTTGGAAAATAACTTAACTTTTCTCTGCAATTATCTTCGCATAAAATATTTTCACTTATTCTTGAAATAACCGTAACATCTTCAAATACAGATGTATATCTATCCCATATACTTTTATTAAAACTGCCATTTGTATATAAATTGTTATTATTTGATTTTATTAAAACTGTATCATGTGCAAATAATAATTTCATTTTTTATAAATTTTCCTTATACCATTGTATAGCTAAATTTATACCCTCTTCAAAGCTATATTTAGGATCGTAATTTATTAACTCTTTAGCTTTACTTATATCTGCATTGCTATGCTTTATATCACCTTTTCTATCAGGTCCAAAGTTTGGTTTTATATCTTCTTTTCCCAAAGATTTTGCTAAAACATGAAAAACATCTATTAAGTAATCTCTACCACCATAAGCTATGTTATAAGATTTTCCAGCCGCTTCTCCACTTGCTAAACAAGCTTTTAAATTGGCATCTATTACATTTTCTATATAGGTGAAATCTCT
>JBOFNA010000151.1:0-6354 GCA_051658665.1 Oscillospiraceae bacterium | reverse complement strand
ATTCTATCTCCAGCATCACCCAAACCAGGGACAATATAACTGTGAGAATCTAGATACTTATCCTTAGATCCGCAATAAATTTCAATATCTGGGTGTGCTTTTTGCAATGCGTTAATACCCTCAGGAGCGGCTATTATACACATGAATTTAATATTTTTACAACCTTTGGATTTAAGAGTGTTTATAGCATCAATGGCACTTACACCAGTGGCTAACATAGGGTCAAGAACTATTACGTCTCTTTTATCAATATCTTTAGGTAACTTACAAAAATACTCAATAGCTTTTATTGTTTCAGGGTCTCTGTAAATACCAATATGGCCAATTTTAGCATTAGGGATAAGAGACATAACACCATCAGTCATACCTAAGCCAGCTCTTAAAATTGGTATAAATGCAAGTTTTCTACCGTCTAATTTATTAGTTATTGCTTCAGCAATTGGTGTTTTTATTTTCACTTCTTTAATGGGCAAATTTCTAGTTGCTTCGTAGCACATTAACATACTAACTTCAGATATTAACTCTTTAAACTCTTTAGTACCAGTGTTTTCATCTCTTAATATAGAAATCTTATGTTGTATTAAGGGGTGGTCAAAAACCAAAACTTTACTCATTTTAAACTCCTCTAATGTAATATAAAATAATTTTTATTTTTCTAAATTTTCTATTTTTAGAAGTCTAGGTTTATGTCTATCACCCTCAAAATTTGACTCTAAAAAAATAGTTACAATTTCTTGTGCAAGTCCAGTGCCTACAATTCGACCACCTAAGCATAAGGCATTTGCGTCGTTGTGAACTCTTGAAAACTTTGCTGAAAAATAGTCTGAACAACAGGCAGCCCTAATGCCAGATATTTTGTTAGCAGCTATTGATATGCCTATTCCAGAGCCACAAAACAGCAAAATTTTATCTCCAACTTTATAATTTTCACAGACGGTTTTTGCAATATCAGGGTAGTCGCATTGTTGAGTATCATAACACCCATAGTCTTTAACATCATATTTATTTGTTTGTAAAAATTGTTTTATATGCTCTTTCAAAGCAAAACCACCATGGTCAGAACCTAGTAAATTCATAATTAATACCTTTCTTTCTTTGATTTCAAATCTTGTTGTGCTTGACTAAGTCTAATGTAACTAGGTAAAAGATTTTTACCTTCAATATAATTTTTTTGATTAAAGCAAGTTATTGTAGCTAGACCTATACCTATACTATTATTATAGATTGTAATTTCACTTGCTAATTTTATGTTTTTATTGTGAGAATAGCGATCATAGCATTTTTTAGCACCATCACCTAGTAAATAGATGTTCTTATCACAATGTTCTATTAGCTTTTCAAAACTATCTATATCAATCGCAGTATCTTCAGTTAAACGAGTGATTTGGTTTTCTTTACAATTAAATAAAGCCGTATAAAATTGGTTTCTTTTTGCATCTAAAACAGGTACAATAAAACCGTCTATATCTGTTAAGTTATAAGCTAAACCAAGTAAAGACGAAACACCTATACACATTTTTTTAGTAGATAAACAAAAACCCTTTACTATTGATATACCTATTCTTATACCAGTGAATGAACCAGGGCCTATACTACAAGAAAAAAGGTCGATATCGGACAAAGTTTTACCAGATAAATTTAAAGCATGATCTATAGCAGGTAAAATTGTTTCACTATGAGTAATACGCATATTTGTAAAGCAAGAACTTAGTATTTTATTGTCTTCAAAAATAGTAACACTACAACTATTTGTACAGGTATCCAAGGCTAAGACAATCATAAATTCACCCCAGTAATTTTAAATTTTCTGGTTGTTTCATCAATTTTAATAATATTTATAAAGATTGCATCTTCAGGTATTTCAGACATTATATTTTCGGACCATTCTATAATCAAGAGGTGATTATCTAAGTAATCATAAAACCCGATTGAGTAAAGGTCCTGTAAACTACTAATTCTGTACATGTCAAAATGAGCAACACTAAAGTTTGCCAATTTATATTGATGTACAATTGAGAATGTTGGACTTGTAACAATATTTTCATATCCCATAGACCGTAAAAGGGAAGATGTAAATGTAGTTTTACCAGAGCCAACATCACCTTGTAATGCAATTATACTGTTAGATTTCAACAGTTTTCTTATTGAATCAGCTATCTTTTCAGTATCTTTTAAATTTTTTGAAACAAATTCTTTCATAAATACACCTTATTTTTTTATATTATATCACATAAAATTAAATTTTTGTACAAAAATTTAATTTTTTAATAAATCTATTATTTTTTTCTTGTATATATTGGGTAATAATAATATAATAATAGTCAGTAGGTGATATAAATGAATAAAATAACTATTTTGATTATAGATTACTACAAAAGGACAGATAAAATTTTAATAGCACTTTGTTTTGCTTGTTCATTTTTTTCGTGTTTAGTTCTTTTATCTATAAGTCAATATTTCTTTACATCAAATCGTCTTTTTTTAGTACAAGCTATAGCTTCTGTTATAGGTATTTTTTTAGCTATATTTATATCTAAAATAGACTATCGAACGATTTGTGATTTTAATTTTTACCATGTAATTATTACATGGGGTTTTGTTTTAGCCACATTTTTCATTGGCAGCCAAAGAGGCGGGGCAGATGATAAAGCGTGGATACAACTACCTTTAGGCATGACCTTTCAACCGACAGAAATTGCGAAATTTTCATTTATTTTAACTTTTGCAGCTCACTTAGATAAAGTTAAAGATAAAACAAATGACTTTAAAACACTTTTTTTGTTAGTTTTACATGGTGCCGCTCCAATAATAATTGTACATTTTCAGGGTGATGACGGTACTGCATTAGTTTTCTTTTTTGTATTTATGACAATGCTATTTTGTGCAGGTCTTTCTATTAAGTACTTTTTGTTTTCTGGGTCTTTTGCTGTTATTGTATCTCCAATTATATGGAACTTTATTTTAAGTGAACATCAAAGACTGAGAATTTTAACAATATTTATGCCAGAGCTTGATTTAAAAGGAATTGGATTTCAGGCTTATCAAGGTAAAGTATCCATAGGTTCCGGGGGAATATGGGGAACAGGTTTGTTTTCAGGAGCACATCGAAGTATACCTGAAATGCAAAATGATTTTATTTTTGCTTATATAGGTGAGGCTTTAGGCCTAGTAGGTTCAATGGTTGTACTTGTGCTTTTAACAGCTATATGTATAAAGATTTTGATGACATCTAAATTTAGTGATGACAACTTAGGTATGCTAATTGCAGTTGGTGTTTCATCTGTATTTATAGCCCAAATTATATTAAATATTGGCATGTGTTTAAGTTTAATGCCAGTTATAGGTGTAACATTGCCATTTTTTAGTTCAGGTGGTACATCTGTTACTTCTATGTATGTTGGTATAGGTCTTGTTTTAAGCATTTATTTTCATAATAAAGATTTATGGTTTAATTAGATACAAACTATATTACAATTATTTATTTAGTTTTTGCTTTTAAATTATTTTAAAATAAATTTATAGATAAAAAAACAAGGAAGGTTAACCTTCCTTGTTTTTATTTATAAAATCAATAATTTTTATGTTTGAGTGTTGCTCATCTAAACCTTTTTTAAATTCTTGAAAATTAACATATTCTCTAAATAAAAAGTAAAAAGAAGCAAAAGTTGGTACACCTAGTATCATACCGAGGAAGCCAAACATATTACCGCCTACTATCAATGCAATTGAAACAAATATTGTAGGTAGACCTACAGAGTTACCAACAACTCTAGGGTAAATTAAACTACCTTCAAGTTGTTGCAAACAAATTGCAAATAGTAAAAACCAAATACCTTTGGTAGGGTCAGATATTAAAATTATTATGAAAGATGGTATAGTACCAATAAAAGCACCAAAATAAGGTATTAAGCAAGTCATACCAATAATAAAGCTAATTAAAAAAGCAAAGGGAAATTTAAAAATCGTCATACCTATAAAGCATAAAAAACCAAGAATAATGGACTCTGTAATTTGACCAGAAACAAAAGAGTTAAAAGATTTATTTACAACTTTACCTATATGCATAACGTAATTAAATTTATCTTCAGATAAAAATAGTTTTATTACACGATTAATATTATTTATAAGACTTTCTTTGTCTAGCAACATATATATAGCTAGAACGAATGATATTAGTAAATTTAAAGCAAGAGCAGTAACATTTGAAATTATATTAACAAAGTTTGGTATTATAGAAAGAGCAAAATCAGATAAAATTTCTGTTAAATTTACAATTAAATTATTCGAAATTTCAAATAATTTAGATAAAATATCACTATTTATATTTAAAGATGAAAATAAATTATTTAAAATTTTATTTGCACTTTCTGCATAGCTAGGTAAATCTATGGAAAGGCTAGTAACACTTGATACAAGTTGTGGAATTAAAAAAGCTATGATGCTGAAAATTGCACTAAAAGATATTAGTATTGTTATTAATAAAGATAAATTTCTTTTTTGAGAATATATCCGAGGCTTATCTTTTAAGTGTTTATCAAATAATTTAGTTTCTACTTTATTCATTAATATATTTAATATAAAAGCTATAGAAAAGCCTATTATAATAGGTCTAGTAATATTAGTTACATATTTAAAAGTATTTTGAAAATTACCCATATTTAAAAACAAAAAATAAATAGAAACTGTAAATGTAGCTATTATTAGATATTTTAAGATATCTTTTAAGGTATCCTTGAAATTCATTTTTTACACCTATTTTGTCATATCATTGACTCTACTTTCGATAGTTTTCTCATAATCTATACAAACTTTTCTATAATCTTTATTCATAAATTCAGAGTACAATAAAAAGTCAGCAGTTGATTGGTTATTTGCAACAGGTATATTGTAAAGAATTGAAACACGTAATAGAGCCTTAACATCTGGGTCATGGGGTTGTGCTGTTAATGGGTCCCAAAAAAATATTAAAAGGTCTATATCGCCATTACAAATTTGCGCGCCAATTTGTAAGTCACCGCCTAGAGGTCCACTCTTAAAAGATTTAACAGGAAGGTTAGTTTCTTTAGATATTAAAATAGATGTTGTCCCAGTGCCACATAAAAAGTGTTGAGATAATACCTCTTTATTATCTTTAACCCAGCTTATTAACTTTTTTTTCATATTATCGTGAGCAACTAGTGCAATGCGTTTTTGTTTTTTAACGGTGACGGTTTTGTATATTTTAGTATCCATGGGTGCTCCTTTTCTAGTTTAAAATGTTTAACTGAATAATTTAAAAAGTATTATTAATAACATTATAATATATTTAACAGAATATGTATATAATATTTTTATAATCAATATAATAATAAAACTTGAAAAAAAAGTTTTATTATTATATAATGTATTTAAGAAATAGATGGGAGCTTTAGCTTTATGAACAAAGAAAATAAGAATATTGATGTTATTAATGAGGAAGAGGGTTTTGAACCCAATATTTTAACTTTACAAGATGAAGAAGGTACAGAGCATTTATTTGAGTTAATTGATACACAAGATATAGAAAACGAAACGTACACAGCACTTGTGCCATATTTTGAGAATGATGCAGATATGCTAGAGTCTGATTCTGAACTTTTAATTTTAAAAGTTGTTAAAGATGAAGAAGGCGAATTTTTAAATATAATTGAAGATGAAGAAGAGTTTAATAAGGTATCTTCAATATTTATGGATAATTTATCAGACTTATATGACATTAAAGACTAATTTATTTAGATTATATAATAATGTGTTTTATTTAAAATAAAACAAAACATTCCTGCTTAGATAGACAGATGTCCCAATTATAATCCTACAAGTTTAAAATAAGGGTGCTGGGCTCTTCATAAGGGATTGCAGACATTCCCCATGTATTTGGGATCGAGTGGAGCGCGAGATATGGAGGAGGCAACCCGTCGTCTTCCAAGACGGATTTTAAAGCGGGTCATCATCTTCTAAAGCAGGTTTATTTTTTTTGAGGTAAAATATATGGATTTTTTAAAAAGGCAAAATGTCTTATTAGGAGACGATTTAAGTAATTATATATCTAATAAAAAAGTTGTTGTTATTGGTTTGGGCGGCGTAGGAGGTGCATCTTTAGAGTCTATAGTACGTTGTGGAGTAAAAAACATAATGGTTTGGGATAATGATATAATTGATATAACAAATTTAAATAGACAAATAATAGCACTTAAAAGTAATATTGGCGATAAAAAAGTAGATGTTGCAAAATTAAGAGCTGAAATGATTAACATAGGCGTTAATATAATCAAAATAGATGATACATATTCAAAAGATAAAAATCATATATTATTGGACTATAAACCAGATTTTGTT
>JBOFNA010000150.1:0-1758 GCA_051658665.1 Oscillospiraceae bacterium | reverse complement strand
AGGAAAAGCTAATTAGAAAAGCGTTTCCAACCAACAATAGCAGTCGTGAAATAATTCACTATCGATTCGCTAGCACCATTAAAAGTTCTCACCGCTGCTAGTACCTCTGATAATTCTGCACCACGGTCAATCATTGCCTGTAATTTTTTAGCTCGGTAATTTGCCAGCTCGGCGATCGTGCTTCCTCCTTTGATGTGGATGTGCTTCATTTTTAATCCCACGCGGTAGGACAAACGATAGTATTCTGTTTTTCGTTTACCAGGAGAATATTTACTCACACAAGCCGTAGTTTCTTTATCTACCGCGCGGTCTAGATATTTTTGGATAGCTTGTTGTTTCTTGGTTGACGCGCTAGCTAATCCTTTAGGATCTGTGTCGCTATCAGTATTTGATAGCGACACAGAATCACTGTCGCTATCAGCCTCAAAGAGACACAATTGCTCAGACATATGCTTACTCCAATATTTGATTACATCCTATTGAGCAAGCACGTATAAATCAATGGTTCAAATTAGCCTATTAAGTCGGTCGCGTTTTCGGTGGGAAGTTTCCAACCGAAAAGCCGACCGTCGGAGCGATGAGCGCGTCAACAAAATTAGCTATCTCAGACAAGGAGCTAAATCGTGGTATTTCTACTGCGTAATTGAGATTAAAGCCTTTATGCCAGCCATACTTGAGAGATTCTACTAGCCAACCATGCGCATTGCCAATTGCTGTTTTTTGGGTGCTATTGGCATGAAGCAAATACTCTATAGCAGTCTTAACTTCTGAAAAAGACTTTCCAGACATACGCCACAATTTTTGTAGATTATCAAGAGTAAATTTCAAACCTATAGCATTTAAGATTGAATTTAACTTAGATATATCTTGTTGTTGTTGTAAAGCAAGCCGTTTTTTGTGATCATTGCTAAACATGGCATTACCCGTTTTCAGCTTGGGAGTACCATTCCCATTTTGGGAATTTTGCTGTAGCACTGTTTCTAGCGGTCGAATCTGAACTTTATGGATTGCCCAAGTGTAAGATTTAGTGATTGAGATTAATCCTTGAGTTTTCTCATCCAATTGAGCCAATGCTTCTTTTAGAGTTTTGCGATCGTATCCGCCACGGTCGCGATCGCGGGCAATGAATTGATTGAACACTCGTAAATCAATCTCGATTTCACAAACTTCATTCGGCTTGGCTCTCCTCAGTAGCCAACGCTGTAATCTCTCACTAGACTGTCTTAACCCACAAGATAGGGCATATTGATCGTTTTTTTTATTCCAGGTCATAGGTAGAATGTGTTTAATTACATTGAATTGGTTAAGCGGTTCACAACTTTTTATCTGGATGTGAGCCGCTTATTATTTTTTGGGAAAATCATCAGCAATATCTGATACATCTAATTTCATAGCTTTAGCTAAATCTTTAAGAGATACATTGAGTTCACGGGCTAAAGCGATCGCATTATCAAATCGTGGGACACGTCTGCCATTTTCCCAGTCTGTGATAATCCTTATTCCGCAATTCATTTTTTGGCTTAGTTCAGGTTGAGTTAAGCCAGCAGCTTCTCTTAAAGTTTTCAATTCAGATTGATTGATGGAATTTTTCTTGTGGTTCATGATAGCATTATTTCGCTAGTAATAAACTGCTTGACAAAATTAATTGACTAGCAATATACTGCTAGAAAGTAGACAATAAAAAACACCTTATGAAATATAAGACAATAAATTACCAGAGAGTTAAAAACTTGGGTAACTATGAATCAGAACGGCTTG
>JBOFNA010000149.1:0-1344 GCA_051658665.1 Oscillospiraceae bacterium | reverse complement strand
AATATATTGCTGACAATGGTGAAAACGGTGGCAAAAAAAACTGCTCTGGTAGATCTGCTAACGACTTATATATTAAAGTACCTAGAGGCACTTTAATTAAAGATGCAGAAAGTGGAGAAATTATTGCGGATATGTCATTTAACGAAGAGAAAATTATATCAAAGGGTGGCAGAGGCGGTTGGGGTAACCAGCATTTTGCAACTCCTAGTAGACAAGTGCCTAGGTTTGCAAAACCAGGACTTTTGGGAGAAGAAATTGATATAGTATTAGAACTTAAGCTTTTAGCTGATGTTGGTTTAGTTGGTTATCCAAATGTCGGTAAATCTACTTTAGTGTCTGTTGTTAGCTCTGCAACACCTAAAATTGCAAACTATCATTTTACTACAATTACTCCTGTTTTAGGTTTGGTTAGAATTGAAGAAGAAAAATCTTTTGTTATGGCTGATATACCTGGTTTAATTGAAGGCGCTTCATCTGGAGTAGGGTTAGGGCATGCTTTTTTAAGGCATATTGATAGGTGTAGGTTAATTGTACACATTGTTGATATATCTAAAAGCGAAGGTAGAGAACCGATTGAAGATTTTAATATAATAAATAAAGAACTTAATAATTTTAATGAGGACATTGCTAAAAGACCACAGATAGTTGTAGGTAATAAAACTGATATAGCTAGCAGAGAAGATATTGAAGAATTTAAAAATTATGTTGAAGATAAAGGCTATAAATTTTTTGAAATTTCAGCTGTGAGTAAGTTAGGTATAAAGCCATTACTTTATGATATTTGGAGTAATTTAGAAAAGTTACCTCCTATAAAAGAGTATACTCCAACATTTATAAAAAGAGAAAAAGAGTATAATGGTACTAATGGTAAAGATTTTAAAATTACTGTTTCATCTGGCGTATATTATGTAGATGGAGATTGGCTAGAAAATGCTTTAGTTGGTACACAAATGAACGATTATGAATCTTTACAGCATTTTGGCAGAGTGTTAAGGAAAAAGGGAGTCATAGAAGAGCTTATTAACCTTGGCATTAAAGAGGGGGATACTGTTAGAATTTTTGATTTAGCATTTGATTATATTCCATAAAGGAGAGGTGCAAAATTTACAATATTAAAAATGAAGACATAAACCTAAAGTTATATAGCCCTTTGACTTTGGCTTATTTAGGTGATGCGATTTATGAGATTTTGGTAAGAGAAACAATTGTTTTAAAGGGAAATAAGGCAACTAAAAAATTACATGAAGATGCTGTTAAGATGTCTAGAGCATCTTTTCAGGCAAAGGCATCTAGGCAAATTTATGATTTTTTATTTGAAGATGAAAAAAACATTTTAAAACGTGG
>JBOFNA010000148.1:0-2826 GCA_051658665.1 Oscillospiraceae bacterium | reverse complement strand
GTAATATCGAATACTTAATTTACATTTCTAAAAATAAATTAGATGATAATTGTTTAAATAAAAATAAAATTATTGATATAGTGAGTTTATCTCATAGCTCATTATAGATGAAAGACTTATTATGAAAAAAATATATATATTTTTTAATTATCAAAACAAAGAAGTAATTGAATATACAAAAAAATTGATAAATTATTTACATAGTCACGATATTTTATGTTATATAAACGAGGACTTTAAATTAATATTAAAAAGTGATATATGTATATTTGCAAAAATAGATGAAGCAATAAACTATTGTGATTTTATTTTAACAATAGGTGGCGACGGAACATTAATGCATGGGGCAAAGATAGCTATAAATAAGAACAAACCAATTGTTGGTATTAATTTAGGAAGATTAGGGTTTTTAGCTACTATTGAAAAAAACAATTTACAAGATATTATAGACATTTGCGACAATAAATATAATATAAGTAGTAGAATGTTACTTGATGTTACATTAGAAAACAATGGTGAAAAGAGTGTATTTACAGCTGTAAATGATATTGTGGTTTCTAAAGGTATTGTTGCTAAGATTACAGATTTAGATATATATTATAATAATAATTTTTTAACTACTTATAGGTGTGATGGTTTAGTTTTTTCAACCCCAACAGGGTCTACTGCATATTCAATGGCAGCTGGTGGACCTATAATAGATATAAATGTAAAAGGTATTAATTTCACACCTATTTGCACCCATTCTATATTTAACAAGAGTATTATTTTTAACGAAGATATTATTTTAAAGGTAAAGATAAATAAAAATAATAAGACAGATATATATGTAACAATAGATGGCGAAGCTCCTCATAATATTAATGAGAACTATGTCATATCTGTTAAAAAATCAGATAAGGTATTAAAATTAATAGAAGGTTTAAATACAGATTATTATAAAACACTTTATAATAAACTTATAGATAAGGGGTTTAGTTTATGATAAAAAAAAAGAGATTAGAATTAATTTCAGATATTATTAATGATAATGTTGTATCTACGCAAGAAGACTTAATGGATATTTTAAAAAAAAGCGGATACGAAGTAACACAAGCAACAATATCAAGAGATATAAAAGAGTTGCATTTAGTTAAAACTACTATAAATGGTAAATATAGATATTCTACTGGAAATAAAAGAGATAAAGTTATTGATGTTTCTTTTAAATTTCATGTAATATTTAAAGAGTCAGTAATTAATATTAGATATGCAGGCAATATGGTAGTTATAAAATGTTATTTAGGAATGGCGCCTGCTGCTTGCGCGACGCTTGATACAATTGTGTGGGACGGAGTAGTAGGTACATTGGCGGGTGATGATACAATATTTATAGTTACTAAAAACGAATATTGTTCAAAAGAGTTAACTGAAGAACTCAATAAATTTTTGGAGACATAAATTTTATGATAGAGCAATTATATATTAAAAATGTTGCTGTTATAAAAGAAATAACGATTAATTTTTCTAACGGTCTTAATATTTTTACAGGTGAAACTGGTGCAGGTAAGTCTATAATTATAGACTCTATTAATGCTGTTTTAGGAAACAGAACATCTAAAACTATTATTAGATATGGCGAAAAAAAAGCAGAGATAACTGCTGTATTTTCAGATATAAAAGGTTGTGTTATATCAAAGTTAAAAGATCTTGATTTATATAACGAAGAAGATGAGCTATTAATTTTATATAGGAGCATTACACCTGAAGGTAAAAATAATTGTAAAATAAACAACAAACCTATTACTGTGAATACTTTAAAAGAAATAGGCAACTTACTTGTTGATATTCATGGTCAACAGGATAATGGGTATTTGTTAAAAGAGAAAAACCATCAAATTATAATAGATAATTATGGTAAGTTATATAAATTGAAAAATGATTATAAAGATTTATTTAAAAATTTAGTGAAAAAGAAAAAACAACTTGATTTACTTTTAGAGGTTAATTTTAATAAAGAGCAAAAAGTTGATTTATTAAAATTTCAGATAAATGAAATAAATGATGCAGATACAAGTGAAAATTTTGATGAAAATATTTTATCTGAAAAAATAAATAGTTATAGATATTTAGATAAAATAATATCTAATTTAAATAATTGTTATAATATTATTAGAAATAATGAAAACAACAATTTAACTGATATGATATCAGAATGTGAGAAAAGTCTAATTTCCATTTCAGGGTTTGATAGTAAAATTGATAACATTTACGATAAAATAAACCAAACAAAATATTTATTGGAAGATATTTCCACGGAAATATCTTTAATAATCGAAGAAAAAAATGTAAATATAGACATAGATTATTTAGAAAATAGATTAGATACAGTAAAACTAATAAAAAGCAAATACGGAAATACGGTTGCCGATATTTTAGATTTTCAAAACAATGCAGAAGAACAATTAAAAACAATTATAAATAATGATATAGAGATAGATAAACTAGAAGAAGAAGCTGATAAAATTTTAATAGAGCTTAAAGATATATCAGAAAGATTATCTAAGATTCGTGAAGATACAACTTTAAAGTTTATTAATGATATAAAAAATCAACTTATGTTTTTAAATATGCCAAATGTAAATGTTGATTTTATCAATGAAAAAGGTAAACTCAAGTCAAATGGTATAGATAATATTATATTACTTTTATCCACAAATAAAGGGCAACCGCCACAAAGTATTAGTAAAGTTGCATCGGGCGGAGAGTTGTCTAGAATAATGTTAGCTATAAAAACATTGATATCAAATGATGAAATGTTTTCGACACTTATTTTTGATGAGGTTG
>JBOFNA010000147.1:0-3335 GCA_051658665.1 Oscillospiraceae bacterium | reverse complement strand
AGTAGTTTCAACTATTTTAGTTGGTAAAATTATAATACCTTTTTTAATTAAGTTAAAATTTGGTCAACAAATTTTAGAAATTGGTCCATCTTGGCATAAGGAAAAACAGGGTACCCCTACAATGGGCGGGGTTATGTTCATAGTAGGTATTATAGTTGCTACATTAGTGGGAGTTATAATTTTTTACAGTGATAGCCAATTTGATGCTTTGAATTTTAATTTAATTAAAGTTATTTCTGCTATTTTTATGGCAATTGGTTTTTCTGCTATAGGATTTGTTGATGATTATGTTAAAATTTTAAAAAAACAAAATGAAGGATTAACTGCAAAACAAAAACTTTTTTTACAGATATTAGTTGCAGTTTCTTATTTATATATGTTAAATTTAAGCGGAGAGACGACCACATCCTTTAAACTACCTTTTTTAGGTGAAATAGATTTTGGGTATTTTTACTACCTTGTAAGTCTTTTTATTATAATAGCAATGGTTAATGCTGTTAATCTAACCGATGGGTTAGATGGACTTGCAGCTTGTGTAACTTTTTTTGTAGCTATATCACTAATGTTTATATCTACATATTTGACATTTTTTTTTGAAACTATTATGTCAACAGCTTTGGCTGCAGGTTGCTTAGGGTTTTTAGTTTATAATTTTTATCCAGCTAAAGTTTTTATGGGTGATACTGGGTCTATGTTTCTAGGGGCTTTTGTAACGGCGATATGTTTTAATATGGGCTATGCCTTTATTTTGCCAGTATTGGGTGTAATTTATTTTATAGAAAACTTATCTGTTATTTTACAGGTGATAAGTTTTAAAACCACAGGGAAACGTATTTTTAAAATGAGCCCTATACATCATCATTTTGAAATGTCTGGGTATAGTGAAGTTAAAATTGTAATTTTATTTTCTTTAGTTACTATGGTAGGCGGTTTATTATCGTTTATGATAATTTATAATGGATTTATGTAGTAGGTGTTTTATGAGTAAAAAGGTTTTAAATAGAAAATCGAAAAATTCTATGGATATAACATTTTTAGCAATAGTTTTAGTTTTGGTTTCAATAGGATTAGTTATGCTTTTTTCGTCTAGCTTTGCTTATGCTTTATATAGACACGACGATAGTTTTGCTTATATAAGAGACCAATTTATTTTTGCTGTTTTAGGCATAGCATCAATGATTGTTGTGTCTAAAATAGATTATAGGATTTTTAAAAAATTAACTTATATTATTTTATCTATATCTATAATTTTGTTAATTATAGTTTTATTTATGAGGCCTTTAAATGGAGCAAGAAGGTGGATTATTATACCAGGATTTGGTACATTTCAACCTTCTGAAACAGCTAAATTTTCTGTTGTTTTGTTTTTTTCTTATTGGATATCTAAATATCAAAAACATATGAACACATTTAAATTTGGCGTTTTACCTTTTATGATTGTTTTAGGTATAATATGTGGACTTATGGTTTTAGAACCACATTTGTCGGGTACTGTTTTAATTGTTTTAATGGCATTATCAATGATGTGGATTGGCGGAACAAATAAAATTTGGTTTGGTATAGGTGGCGGATTAATTAGCGCGATTTTAGTTTTTATTGTTGTTTTTACAAATATTATATCTTACGCTTTAAGCCGTATAGAGTTTTGGATTGATCCATTTAAAGACCCTTTGAATAGTGGTTTTCAAACAATACAATCATTATTGGCAATTGGTTCTGGAGGGTTTTTAGGGGTTGGACTTGGATCATCACGACAAAAGTATTTATATATTCCTGAGCCTCAAAACGATTTTATATTTGCTGTTATTGCAGAAGAACTGGGGTTTGTCGGTTGCTTTATTATAATATCTTTATTTATTGTTTTTATGTTTAGAGGTTTTTATATAGCATTAAGAGCTAAAGACCAATTTGGATCAATGTTGGCTGTTGGCTTAACTTTACAAATTGGATTACAAGCTTTGTTTAATATAGCCGTTGTTACAAATACTATACCAAATACTGGTATTAGTTTACCGTTTTTCAGCTATGGAGGAACATCTCTCGTTATGATATTAGCTCAAATGGGTGTAATTTTATCAGTGTCTAGGCATAGCCATATAACTAAAGATTAGGTAGTGATTTTATGAATGTTATTTTAGCAGGTGGTGGTACAGCAGGGCATATAAACCCTGCCGTTGCAATTGCGCAAGAAATTTTAAAGAAAAATCCAAAAAGCAAAATTTTGTTTGTTGGGAATAAAAACTCTATGGAAAGTGAGATTGCTTTAAAAAATGGGTTTTATTTTAAAGATGTAAAGGTTTACGGTTTTCAAAGATCTTTAAGTTTAAATAATATTAAAAGAAATTTAAAGTCTTTATATTATTTGGTGTCTGCTAATTCAAAATGTAAAAAAATATTAAAAGATTTTAACCCGGATATTGTAATAGGTACAGGTGGATATGTAAGTGGACCAATAGTTTACGTAGCTAGTAAAATGGGGATTAAGACTGTAATACATGAACAAAATGCTTTTCCTGGAATTACTACTAAAATTTTATCAAACTATGTAGATAAGGTTATGTTAACAAGTGAACAAGCAAAAAATTATATAAAACATAAAGAAAAATGCGTATTAACTGGATTACCAATTAGAGATAACATTATTTTTACAGATGAAGCTAAATCTAAAGAGAAATACAACGTAAAAGATAGAGTTTGTTTATTATCATTTGGAGGTAGTTTAGGAGCTAAACCTTTAAACGACGCAATTGTTAAGCTTATGAAATGGGAAAAAGAAAGTAATAAGAATATATTACACATACATGCTACTGGGAAAAAAGGGTATAACGATTTTATAAAAAGTTTAGATGAAAATGGAATAAATCATAAAAGTGAAAATTTTTTAGTACTTCCTTACATAGATGATATGGATGTTTGTTTAAAAGCTTGTGATATTGTAATATCAAGAGCTGGGGCAACTACCTTGAGCGAAATTTTGGTTGCTGGAAAAGCCTCTATATTAATACCGTCTCCATATGTTAGTGAGAATCATCAATATCATAATGCTAAAGTTTTAGAAGATGAAAATGCTTGTATTATAGTATCAGAAAAAGAAATTGATGAAAATATCAACGTATTAATAAATAAAGTAGACTTTTTTATAAAAAATGAAAATAAAATAAAAGAATATGGACAAAATGCTTCAAAACTATCTATAGTTGATGCAAATGAAAAAATATATGAAATTATAAATAAATTAGTTTAATTTTTAACCATTTTTTAATTTTGACATATTATAAATTAACAATGCTTAAAGGAGGCTAATATGTCAAAGTTAATTATTAATGGTGGTAATG
>JBOFNA010000146.1:0-2564 GCA_051658665.1 Oscillospiraceae bacterium | reverse complement strand
AAAATAGCCTTCTTATCATTAATATCAGTGTAGTAAATACCAGTACGGTACTGGGCGCCAACATCACCGCCTTGTCTATTTAAAGTTGTAGGGTCTATTACATCATAGTACATATTTAAAATAAAAGGTAAAGTTATGGTATTTGTATCATAACAAACCTTTACAGTTTCAGAATGTCCAGAGTTTTTATAGCAAACATCCTCATAGCTTGGGTTTTCAGTTTTACCATTTGCATAGCCTACATCGGTGTTTGTTACACCTTTAATAAGGCTGAAATATTCTTGTACACCCCAAAAACATCCACCAGCTAAATAAATTTCTTTTGTCATAATTAACCTCCTAAAGATTAATTTAGTTTATATAATTACTTTGTCTAAATTTTGAATTTAATAAATAGTTATTTTGAATTTTAAAGTTTATTTTAGCTAGATTATAAACTAAAAGATAATCTATTTCAATAGATATAAAATAAAAATTAAACTAAAAGATAGTAAATATAATAAACAAATAAATACAAACAAATAAATAATCACAATAGACATAACATAAATTTGCTGTTATAATGTATTGAATATAAAAAACTAATATATTGGAGGAGACGGTTTTATGACTGATTTTAAAAACAGCAAGAAACAGCAAAAAACAGATAAAGATTATTCGTTAGAGCCGGTGCCTGAAAAAGCAAGAAACGGGTTTTGGAATATTTGTTTTGTAATGGTTGGGTTTACATTTTTTTCAGCTAGTATGAGCGTTGGAGCAAAACTAGGAAATGGTCTTTTATTATCATCATTTATTGGTGCGGTAGTTATTGGTGGAGTTATTCTTTCAGTTTACTGTGGGATACTTGCCTATATAGGTTGTGATACAGGCATGAGTATAGATTTACTTGCAAAATATGCGTTTGGAATAAAAGGCTCTTATATTCCGTCTGGGATATTGTCATTTACGCAGATTGGTTGGTTTGGCGTAGGGGTTGCAATGTTTGCGATACCAGCATCAGACATTTTAGGCGTAAATCCATGGGTTTTAGTTATTGCTTCGGGGTTGTGTATGACGGGATCCACGTATTTTGGTATGAAAGCATTGGCTATAGTTTCTTATATATCAGTACCTTTAATTGCTATATTAGGCAGCTATTCAATGGTTACATCCACTGTTGATGGGGGCGGTTTAACAGAAATTTTTTCTCAGTCATCAGGCTTAAACTTTATAACAGCAATTGGTATGGTTATAGGCTCTTTCATAAGCGGAGGAACAGCAACACCTAATTTTGTAAGATTTGCTAAAAACAATAAATCGGCGGTTTTAACGACGGTCATTGCCTTTTTCATAGGAAACAGTTTAATGTTTGCTTTTGGAGCTGTAGGTGGTGCTTTCACTAAAGCTGACGATATTTTTTATGTCATGATAGCCCAAGGGCTTGCCTTACCTGCATTAATTGTACTAGGCGCTAATATCTGGACAACTAATGGTAATGCACTTTACACGAGTGGTTTAGGGTTATCAAACATTACAGGGTTAAAAAGAAAACCAATGGTTTTAGTGGCTGGTATCATAGGTACATTTACATCTATTTGGCTATATAACAACTTTATTGGGTGGTTAAATTTTTTAAATGTGGCGTTACCTCCAATTGGTATAATTGTAATGATAGATTTTTTTAAAAATAAAAAAAGTTATAAAACAAATGAAACGGAAACAAAGAGTATTAAAATATTTTCTGTATTAGGTGTAATTTTAGGAGCTTTAATTGCAAACTTTGTAACCTTTGGAATTGCGGCTATAAATGCTATGGTTGTAGCGGCGATTTGTTATTTTGTTGGTGAGGCTATAAATAAAAGATAAATTTAAAAGGAGATAAAGATGATATTAAAAAATTTATATATCGAAAATGAAGAAGAAACAAAAGACATCAAAATTTCAAATGGTAAAATTGAAGAGATAGCAAAGGATATTAGGAGTAACATTGAAGACGAAGTTATAGATATGAAAGGCAAACTTTTATTACCGCCGTTTATTGAGTCACACATACATCTTGATACTTGTTTAACAGCAGGAGAGCCAGTTTGGAATATGAGTGGAACACTTTTTGAAGGAATTGAGTGTTGGAGTAAAAGAAAAGGAATGCTTACAAAAAAAGATGTTAAAGACAGGGTAAATAAATGTGTAAGAATGCAAGCCTCTTATGGAGTTGGGCACATTAGAACCCATATAGATGTAACGGACCCAAAGTTAATAGCGTTAGAGGCGTTATTAGAGCTGAAACAAGAACTTAAAGATTATGTTAACATTCAAATTGTTGCATTTCCACAAGAAGGGATTTTAAGCTACCGAAATGGCAAAGAGTTAATGGTGGATGCAATTAAATTAGGCGCAGATGTAATTGGTGCTATTCCACATTTTGAGTTTACAAGAGAGTACTCAGTAGAAAGCCTAAACTTTATTATGGGGTTAGCAGAAAAATATGACAAATTAGTAGATGTACATTGTGACGAAATTGATGATGAGTCCTCAAGGGGTCTAGAAACATTGGCAACAAGAGCTTATGAGTCAGGCTTAAAAAG
>JBOFNA010000145.1:0-10788 GCA_051658665.1 Oscillospiraceae bacterium | reverse complement strand
ATAAATAGATAAATAGATAAATAGATAAATAGATAAATAGATAAATAGATAAATAGATAAATAGATAAATAGATAAATAGATAAATAGATAAATAGATAAATAGATAAATAGATAAAAACAACCATAAAATATGGTTGTTTTTATCTATTATTAATTTCAACTTGTTAAAAAAACAAAATTTAAGTTATCTGATAAATCTTCATTATAAACTAAATCGTTAACCTTAACTTGTTTTAAAATATCTATACTAGTAACATTTTGTTTTACTACTTCTTTTAGAAATAATCCTCTGCTTTTTTTAGCAGTTGTAGAGCTTACATTAACTAATTTATCATTTTTATATTCTTTAAAAAAAATATTTATAAATTTATCATCATTTTTAACATATTTATTAAATAACTTGCTATATTCTAACGAAGTTAAATTTATTATGTATCTATCATAGCTAATTAAATAATTATATAGTTTATCTGACCAAAAATCATAAAGGTTTTTATAGCCTTTAAACTCAACATTAGATAACATGTCTAGCCTATAACTATAAACGCTATCATAAGAGTCTAAAATGCCATATAATCCACTTGCAATTTTTACATTAGATTTTACAAACTCTACCTCTTTTTTATTTAAAGAGTCAAAATTAAAACTTTTAAATTGCATACCACTATATGCCTTTATAGAAGGTGTACCATTATTTTCAAATGAAAAACTACTA
Organism: Oscillospiraceae bacterium; assembly: GCA_051658665.1. Lineage (GTDB taxonomy): Bacteria > Bacillota > Clostridia > Oscillospirales > Ruminococcaceae > JBOFNA01. The sequence continues at coordinate 10,072 of JBOFNA010000145.1, read as the reverse complement.
ACCCTATCTTTATTTAAAATTGCAATTTTTTCATTGATTTTCATTAGGTCTTTAAAATCATTAACAGATAAGTTTTTTAATGTATCTATTAAATTTTTAGTATCTTCTATAAAAAATGGTACATTTAAATTATTTTCTCTAAAATTTACCATAGTTTTAGAGGGAGACATTAAGAAAATCACCTTTTAGTTACCTATCCCTAAATATTCTAATACTTGTTTAGGGTTTTCTTGTGCTTTCACTTTAACAAATATTTGTTCAATTATTCCGTTTTCATCTATAACAAAGGTGTTTCTTTGTATTCCCATTACCAATTTACCATACATATTTTTTTCTTTCCAAACGTCGTACAGCTCCAAAGCTTCTCTTTCTATATCTGATAGCAAAACAAAAGGTAAATTAAATTTTTCTTTAAAATTTATATGAGATTTTTCATTATCTTTACTTATACCTATAACTACCACGTTGTTTTTTTCGAAAATTTCATAATTATCTCTAAACTCACACGCTTGTTTTGTACACCCTGGTGTATTATCTTTAGGATAAAAATACAAAACAACTTTTTTCCCATTAAATTGACTTAATGTTATATCCTCCCCTTTTTCATTCTTTAAAGTAAAATCTGGTGCTTTATCTCCTATTTTCAACATAATAAAAACTCCTTTTTATTTCATAATATCATATTATTTTTTGTATTACAATAAAATTTATAATATTCCAGTATGTTTAGTAAATTTTGATTTATTATGTTATAATATAAAAAAGAGGTGATTTATATTTCTGATTTTATTTATTCAGACGATAATAAAAGATATCATACATTAAATTATTATTTTCAAAACAAATTTAATTGTAAAGTTTTTAAAGTTTCTTTAAATGCAGGGTTTACTTGCCCTAATATAGACGGCTCTAAAGGTAGAGGAGGCTGTATATATTGCTCATCTTCAGGCAGTGGCGACTTTGCTGGCAACCCTAAAGAAAGTTTAATGGATCAGTTTAATGAAATAAAAAATAAAATGCATCTTAAATGGGTCAAAGGAAAGTACATTGCGTATTTTCAAGCTTTTACTAATACTTACGCTCCTTTAGATGTATTAAAAGCACATTTCGAGTATGTATTGACTTTCGAAAACGTAATTGGTATTAGCATATCTACTAGACCAGACTGCTTACCTGATGACATCGTAGACTATTTATATGAACTGTCGCAACGCACTTTTTTAATAGTTGAGTTAGGTCTTCAAACTATGCATAATGATACTGGAGTTTTTATTAATAGATGTCATGGTTTTGATGAATTTTTAAGTGGTTACAAAAAACTTAGCGATAAAAATATTAATGTTTCTGTACATATAATCAATGGTCTGCCTTATGAAACCAAAGAAATGATGTTAGAAACAGTTAAAAATATATCAAACCTTAATATGCATAGTATCAAAATACATCTTTTGCATATATTAAAAGGCACAACCTTAGCTAAAATTTATAGTGAAAACCCTTTTAAAACTTTATCTTTAAATGAATATGTTGATGTTGTTTGCGACCAAATTGAAATTTTACCTGCTAATACAGTAATTCAACGAGTTACAGGTGATGGTGGTAAAGACGATTTAATCGCTCCTTTATGGAGTTTAAAAAAATTTGTAGTCATCAATGAAATAGATAAAGAACTAAAAAGACGTAATAGTTATCAAGGTATATACTATAAGGGGTAGTTATGGAACATATTGTAAGTTTTTCTCATACATTATTAAATCAACATTTATCCACTACTGATATATCAATAGACTTTACATTAGGTAACGGTAATGATGCAGCTTTTTTATCACAATTATGTATCGATGGCTTTGTATACGGTTTTGATACTCAGAAAATAGCTATAGAAAATAGCCGAAATCTAATGTTACAAAAAAATATAAATAATGTTAAGCTAATTTTAGACTCTCATAGTAACCTAGATAAATATATAGATAAAGAAATAGGTGGCGGAATTTTTAATTTAGGGTACCTTCCTAATGGCGATAAATCTATAACCACAAATTTTGAAACTACTAAAATCGCAATACTAAAATCTTTAGATATCTTGAAAAAGTCTGGTATAATAGTAATTGTTTGTTATACTGGTCATTATGGTGGTTTAGACGAGGCTCTATCTTTAGAAAATTTTTGTATTAATTTAAACAGTAAACATTTCAATGTTATTAGTTATAAATTAATTAATAAAAAACTTTGCCCTTTTATTTTAGCAATTTATAAAGTTTGATACAATTAATAAAAAACACACTTTTACAATTAAAGTGTGTTTTTTATTTCTACAATTTTAAATAATTATAAAACTCTTCCTTTGTGTATAAAATATTTAATATTTCAAGTAATGTGTTAGGTGCTGTTCTTTCAGGCAAATTTAATTCATATAAAAGTTTTTTTCTTTTTATTGTTGAGTTTTCTCTCCCTGAAAGACCAATGTTATATAAGTCAGTTTTATTTATTAATATCTTTTTGTAGTCTTTAGTTTTATCTAAATTCAAATTTGTAATAAGTTTTATTAAAATATCTTTAGATATCCCCTCAACCCCTACTTTGCCTTCTTTAGATGAGTTTACTTTTCTTTTCTCTTTTCCATAAATATCTGGTATTAAAACATTATAAACATTATCACTTTTTAAATAGTTTTTAATATAATTTCTAATTTTAAATCCCGCGCTATCGCCATCTGTAATTATAACAATTTTTTTATTAAATGACAATTTTTTTATTAAATCTAATTTTTCTTTATCCTTAAATATAGCAAAACCATCTGTAATTATAACTGTTGTATCAAATATAGACGATAACTTAATTTTATCATACTTTCCTTCGCATATTAAAACAGCATCTAATTTTATCCTCATCTTATATTACCCGTATAAATATTAAATATATTTAATATTAAAACTTCCAAAAATATCTTTAAATTACCAGATTTGCTTTTCATGTTTTTTTCACATTTATATATAGCTTTTATTATATTATCTAACTGTTTTAATGTAACCTTATCAATATACCAAGATGCTTTTTTAAGCCTAAAATCAGATTTTTTATAACCATAAGCACTAACTAAAAAATTTAAGTCTCCACCATTTTCACTATTAAGTTTATACCTATACATATCTAAAAAACCCATTGTTAAAGCAGATAAAATAGAAATTTCGCTTTCCCCTAAATCAATCAAATAAGTAACTAAATTAAGTGCATTTTCTATCTGTTTTTTTAAAATAAAGTCTAACAATAAAAATATATTTTGTTCAACTGTTTTACAACTTAAAACATCTATATCCTCTTTTTTTATAACACCACCCTTTTTATAACTTGCCAATTTATCTATTTCGTTAACTAAAAAGTTCATGTTACTATATGTGTTATTGTAAATATATTCAGCTTCAAATGTTCCAATTTCTATATTTGATTTTTTAAAACTATTTTTTATAAATTTTATGTTATCATCTTTTTTATAACTTACCAAATTAAATATATCAAAATCAGAGCCAAAACTTTCATTAAAATACTCTAACTTTTTTTTATCTTCAAATGCTTTTGAAGTTAAAATAATAGTATTATCTGTACCTCTTAAAACTTGTCCTAATTTTTCAATGTCAGATTTTTTCATATTATTTATATCTACATTTTTTATTAAAATCAATTTAACACTATCAAAAAAACCAACCGATGTAACAACATCATTTATATAATTAATATCTGTGCTTTCAAAGTCTATATCTATTTTCTCAAAAAATTTTTTTTGTTTTTTTATACTCACTAAAATTAACTTTAAGTATTTTTCTATTAAAAAATTTTGGTTTCCTATTAATGCGATATTTTTATTTATATCGTTTTTTAACATATCGTTTAAATTTTTTTCACTTAACAAACAATCACCTAGCTTTAATTAAATTATTGCCTTTTAAAATAATAAACCCGTCATTATTTTTCACTATAATATCGCTATCTGTATAATGACTTTGATCTATATTATCACTTGTAAAAGTAATTTTTTTACTGTAATATTGTATATTTAATAAATAATCTTTATTATAAGAATTGTAATTAAAATAAAAGTCGTCATTTATTTTATAGTTAATATTATCTAATTTATATACATTGAAACGTTCATTTAAATGAATATTATTTGGCGACTTAATAATTACATCTTTAACCTTAACATTTTTTAAAATTTTATCTATATCTTTAGGGTTTGTAATATCATTTAAAAATACGACTGTTAACATTTCTTTTATTTCTTTATCTTTAATAAACTTTATTAAATCACTAACGTCTTCACTTTTATGTCCGTTAAATATCAAAATATTGCTATCTTGTTTTTTAAAGTATAAATATTTACCACCATCATTATCAATAAATATAGTTTCTTGATTATACATTGTTATCAAATATGACATTTGACATAAAATAGTTAAGATAATTAAAACCTTTACATATTTCGTCTTTCTATATAATAACACATAACATATAAAAACAACATAAAAAGTTATTAAATATATGAAAATACTGTTATCAAATAATAATATCTTATAATTTAAAATATTATCAGATAAATCTATTAATCTAATTAACACCTTAACTAAACTACCTGATATAACGCCAATAATTTTTGATAGCAAAGTTAATTGTACAAAACTTAATATCATTGTTAACATACCAGTAACTAGTGTTACCGACATAAATGGTAATATTAACATATTTATAATTGGTGATAATAAATTTATTTCCCCAAAATAATAGCTTATAATAGGCAATGTTATTATTGAGATAAAAGTTGATATTAAAATTATTGAAAACACATAAATTAAAATTTTATTTCTAAAGTATTTATGTAAAAACATATTAATTGGTTTGCTTATTATAGCTATACTTAAAACTGCTGTAAAAGATAACATGAATCCAATTGAATAAAGGCTATATGGATTAATTAGTAAAATTATAATTAAAGAAAACCCCAATGAAGATAATGTATCTCTATACCTTTTGAAAATATCTGATAATAAAAATAATGAAAACATAATCGTAGCTCTTACAATCGATGGAGATGATCCAACAATAAGTAAGTATGTAAACATTATCATTATAGTTAAAATATTAGCGAGCCTTTTTAGTTTTAATAATTTCAAAAAATATAAAATTGATATACCAATAACAGATATATGTAAACCTGATATCGCCATTATATGGCTTACTCCTAATGTGGACATTTTTTCAATATATAATTTGTCTATATTATCTTTCTCACCTAATATAAGCCCATTTAATATGTCCCCTTCTATACCAGGTAATATTTTTGATAATGAAATTTTCAAATTTTGTTTTAATAAATTTAAAAAGTAAAGTATTGTTTTACTGTGATTTATTATTTCTAAATTTTTAATTGTACCAATTGCAAAAATTTTTCTACTATTATAATAACTTTTTATATTATTATCATCTTGATTTACCGGAACCTTAAAACTAACTTCAGTATTTATAAAGTCACCAATTTCATTATAATTATTTGTATAATTTCTCAAAAAAACAGTTTTATTATTTAACCTGCTTTTATCTTTTACTTTCAAATAAATATCTGTATAATTATTATTAATATTATTATCAATTTTAACAATCTCACCTTTTAATTTAAGCGTTTTATTATCAAGCTCTAAAATTGGTAAAACATTATATTGAAAGTTAAAGTAAAATAATAAAATCGCTAGTATCATTGTAAGTAAAATAATCTTTTTTAATTTACCTATTTTAAAAAATAACAAAACAACCATCAAAATTATGTTTATTTCTACTAAAATCGACAAATTTAAGCCAAATAAAATAGAAACAACCAATGTTTCTATAAGAAAAGATAATCCTAACACAAACATTGGTCGCTTCATTTAGTCACCCCACATTTTTATATAGTCTAATAATACTATATAATGAGGTTTTTTGTCAAATTTTGTTTTTTATTTTTCCATAAATAATGGTAATTCTTCTAAAAATATAATATCATCCCTTTTTGATGCCTCGCCTTCAGCCAATACAGTTGCCTTACCAACTACTTTGCCTCCTGCCTTATTTGTTAAAACTTCAAGAGCATAAATAGAATCGCCACCACTTATTACATCATCCACTAAAAGTACTTTTTTACCTTTTATATAATCACAATCTTTTTTATCTAAATAAAGAGTTTGTAATTTATCTGTAGATATTGACTTTACTTCAACTTTTATAGGCTCTTCCATATATAATTTTGACATTTTTCTAGCTGGTATATATTTCTTACCACATTGCTTAGACATTTCATACGCCAACGGAATCCCCTTAGCCTCAGCTGTTACTATTACATCAAAGTCTTGTGTTTTCAACAAAAGTTCTCTAGCACAAGCAACTGTTAATTCTACATCTGAAAACATTACAAAAGATGCTATCCATAGGTTTTCGCCAGCTTTACAAATAGGTAAATTTCTTTCTAACCCTGCTATTTTTATTTTATATGTTTTTTCATCCATTACTAAAACTCCTATTTTAAAAAATAATGTTTTAACATTACTAATATAGCCATTGATTTACATATTAAGTTTAGCACTGTGGCCACAATAACCTTCTACCCCCTAAAATATGAAAGTGCAAATGCTTTACTGTTTGACCTCCATCTTCTCCTACATTGCTAACAATACGATACCCTTTAGTTATACCACACAATTTTACTATATCTGGTATTTTTGAAAAAATATACCCAATTATATCACAATTGTCTTTATCTATTTTATCGCAACTTTCTATATGATTTTTAGGTATAACTAATATATGAAAAGGTGATACCCCTGATATATCTTTAAAAGATAATATTTTATCATCTTCAAAAACTATTTCACTTTGTATTTCTTTATTTATTATTTTGCAAAACACACACATAAATTACCTCTAAATGCTTTTTAATATATTGATTATATCATCTGTTTTATCTTTAATTAAACTAATATCTTTAATACCTGCCATAGCTGTGTCAGGTCTACCTCCACCATTACCATTTGCTAGCGCTGCAACTTGTTTTACAATTTTACCAGAATTAAACCCTTTTTTTATTGCATCTTTTCCACAACAAACCAAAACATTAGCTTTTTTAGAGTCTTCGTTTATAAAAACACAAATAATATTTGCGTCCATATCTTTAACTTTATCTGACATTAGTTTTAAAACATCTGTACTTAGGTTTTGAAAAAAATCTATTATAAAAAATGTATCATCTTTTAAATTTTGTTTTTTATTATATATATCATTAATATTATTTAAAACAATCTTTTCATTTAATGTGTTGATAACTTTTTCTTGCTCTTTTACCTGTGACAAAGTTAAAGTTAACTTGCTTTTTATTTCATTTGTTGATGCTTTTAATGTTTCTGCTATAAAATTTATATCTTGCTGATCTTTTAACATTTTTTTATATGCTTCTTTTCTACATACTCCTTCAATACGTCTAACGCCTGAAGAAACAGAGGCCTCAGAAATAATTTTAAATAACCCAAGTTTAGATGTGTTCTCTGTATGCGTACCTCCACAAAACTCAATTGATGTATTATCTTTAGTACTTACAACCCTTACTGTACTGCCATATTTTTCACCAAATAAAGCAATTGCTCCCTTTTCTCTAGCTTTATCTATGCTCATTTCTTCACATAAAATATCTGTACTATTGAAAATATATTGGTTTACTAAATGCTCTACATCTAAAATTTCTTGTTGTGTCATTGCTGAAAAATGGGTAAAATCAAACCTAACTCTTACTTCATCCACATTTTGTCCAGCTTGATTAACGTGCTCACCTAAAACTTGCCTTAAAGCTGACTGTAATAAATGAGCAGCTGTATGATTAGCCTTTATATCTTCTCTTATTTCTTTGTTAACTATAGATTTAACCTTACTATTTACTTTGCATATCCCCTCAACACACTCACCAATATGTACGTATTGATTATTTTGATTTTTTTTACAGTCTACAATCTCTATCTTAAAAGAGTCCCCAATAATTAAGCCTTTATCTCCACATTGTCCACCAGACTCTGCATAAAATGGTGTTTCATCTAAAATTAAACTTAGCTTTTCATCAATATTAACTTGTTCCTTTAATTTGTTGTCAACAATTAACGCAAGTATATTGCTCTCTTTTTCAAGTGTAGTATAACCTTCAAAACTTGTTGCTTTAAAACTTAAATTTAAAACATCTTCATTATCCCAACTAACTAAATCCCCGTTATTTCTTGCATCTCTTGCTTTTTTTCTTTGACCTTCCATAAGTTTTTTAAAATGCTCTTCATCTAATTTCATACCATTTTCATCAGCTATTTCTTTTGTTAAATCTACAGGAAATCCAAAAGTATCATATAGTTTGAAAATAATATCTCCTGATAAAATTGTTTTATTTTCTATTTTAAGTTTATTTAAAATATCCATTAACATCGACATTCCCAAATCTATTGTTTGAGAAAAACGCTCTTCTTCAACTTTAATCACTTTTTTAATATATTCTTGTTTTTCTAAAAGTTCTGGATAAGCATCTTTATTTTCTTTAATTACCGTATCACAAACCTCATTTAAAAATAAATTGTTTATGCCAATTAGTTTACCATGTCTTGAAGCACGCCTTAAAAGTCTTCTTAAAACATATCCTCTACCTTCATTTGATGGCATAACACCATCAGATACCATAAATGTTGTGCTTCTTATATGGTCTGTGATAACTCTTAAAGATACATCTGTTTTATTATCATTTTTATATTGAACTTTAGCAATATTAGAGATATGCTCCATTATATTTTTAACAGTATCAACTTCAAATAAATTATCAACACCTTGCATAATACAGGCAATTCTCTCAAGACCCATACCTGTATCAATATTCGGGTTTTCCATTGGTGTGTAATTACCCTTGCCATCACTGTTAAATTGAGAAAAAACAATATTCCAAAACTCTATATACCTATCACAATCACAACCTACTGCACAATCTTTTCTATCGCAACCATACTCTATACCTCTGTCAAAATATATCTCAGAGCATGGTCCACAAGGTCCTGACCCTATTTCCCAAAAATTATCTTCTTTGCCTAACCTTACAATTTTATCTTTATTTATATTTAATTTTTCTGTCCATATATTAAATGTTTCATCGTCATCAACATAAACAGATATCCACATTTTATCTTCTGGTATATTTAAGACATCTTTTAAAAACTCAAGTGCCCATTGAGTTGCCTCTATTTTAAAGTAATCTCCAAAAGAAAAGTTGCCTAACATTTCAAAATATGTTCCATGCCTTGCAGTTTTACCTACATTGTCTATGTCTGGAGTCCTTATGCATTTTTGACATGTTGTTATTCTTTTAGATACTGGTGTAGCTTGGTTTAAAAAGTATTTTTTCAACGGTGCCATACCAGAGTTTATAAGTAATAAACTATTATCATCTGATGGTACTAAAGATGCACTCTCTAACCTTGTATGCCCTTTTTCTTCAAAGAAAGCAAGATATTTCTCTCGTAATTCATTAAGTCCTGTCCATTTCATTTTCATCACCTTAACCTTAAAATTTATTTGTAAAAAACAAAAAAACGCCCCATAAAATGGGACGAATATAATCCGTGGTACCACCCAAATTGTGTTGTTAAAACAACACCACTTCGATACATTAACGCTGCTAAACGTCTAAACTCTTCGCTTAGAAACTCAAAGATGGCACCTAAAAACTTTGCTAAAGACTTTCACCAACCGTCTTTTCTCTTAAAACAACTGCTTTTAGTTAGTCTCATCATAGTATTTTATTATTTAATATCATTATAAATTTTATTTGTAATTTTGTCAATGAATTTATTTACTTATTTTTTCAATTTCATTTATAATCTCAGCAAAAATTGGCGCAGCATTTAATCCACCCTCACCACCTTTATCTAACATTACAACAATTGTATATTTTGGATCTTCAAATGGATAAAACCCTGCAAACCAAGCATTTAAATACTCGTTTTTTTCCTCATCAAATTGACCTGTTTGTGCTGTT
>JBOFNA010000144.1:0-8875 GCA_051658665.1 Oscillospiraceae bacterium | reverse complement strand
TTATTAAAATATGAAGACATATCTATAAAATTGAGTTTATTTTTAATTGTATCAATGTAAAAAATTTTAGAGCTATTTTTTAATGAAAAAAAGATGAAATGATCTATTTTAAAAGAAGATTGAACAAAGGAAATAAAATGTTCTTGGTCTTTTTGAATAGGGTCCATTAAACTATAATAGTTAAATTTGTTGACTATATCACCATTTAAATTTATAATGTGTAGTTCTGTTTTTTGAGATGAATAGCACCCGCATATAAAAGTATCATTTTCTAGATATGTAACATCACCATAAAAATAAGATGTTTCTATGGTGTCAATATGTTTAAATTTATAATCTAAAATATATATATTTTTATCGCCAAATGTTGTTAAAATATAGTTGTTTTTATATGGAGCAAAACAACGATAGTTTTTATTATTATTAATATTAATATTTAGGTTTTTGTTTAAAAAAAGCATACTAACCCTCCTTTATAATGATATAGTATGCTTTTAAAAAAATATTGACACATAATATATATTATGATATTATGTAATAGCAATTACAGTAAGAAAAAATGCGTTAAGTGTAAAATGTTTAGGGTTTGTACAACATTTTAACGAAAAGTTTATCTTGCGATATTTTTTTTAACCCACTGTTACACTAGTTAAATTATAATATTTTTTAATTGCTTTTTAACTATTTTGTAACAATAATTAGGAGATTATTTTTATGAAAAATTTTAAAAAGTCTATAATGTTATTAAAGGATATTAAAGTTTTATCTGTTAGTGCTATGTTGATATCTTTGTCTATTGTTTTATCTTTTTTTTCTTTTAGTATAGGTAACATTGTAAAGGTTTCATTTAGTTTTGCAGCTAATTCATTAATAGGGTTTCTATTTGGACCAGCTGTTTCCATGTTATCTAGTGGTCTTATAGACCTTATCACAGCATTTGTTAAACCTTTTGGTCCTTACCAGTTTTGGTTTACATTTACGGCTATGGTTTCAGGTTTAATTTACGGGTTTGTTTTATACGGTAAAAAACCAAAGTTAGGTAATGTTGTTTTAGCCTGTGTTTTGAACACCGTAATTATAAGCTTTACATTAAATACTTTGGGGTTAAGTTTTCTTTATGGTAAATCAATATTGGCACTTTTACCTGCAAGGATTACAAAAGGGCTTATTCTTTTACCTGTTGAAATTTTCGTTACATATTTTATTTTGAAGAATACTCATAATTTTAAAATAAATAAAACTTTAAATTAATTACAAAATAGTCTAAAATAATTTTAAAACCTGCATTATTATATGCAGGTTTTTTTATTTTTCAACAATATTATTAATAATAAGTATTTTATTTATAATATATTGTCTATGATGATTTTTATATACTAAAATAAACAATCCAGTTAGTGACAATTTTTACATTGTTAAATATATATAATAAAGTAAAGGAGGGAGTATGAAAAAAACCATATATATAGATATATTAATTGTTTTGAACTTTATTATCACTTATTTTCTTATAACAATATCTGTGAAATTATCTGACCAAAAAGTAAATAAAAAAAGATGTGCGTTAGGTAGTTTAGTAGGGTCTTTATTTTCTTTAATTATATTAGAAACAACATTATCGTTTTTGCTCATTAATACATATAAACTTTTCTTATCATCTATAATAGTTTTATTATCATTTAAAATAAATAATTTTAAAAATTTCATAAAAAACACTTTAATATTTTATACAGTAAGTTTTTTGTTTGGTGGTATTATGGTAGGAGTTTGGTTGATGTTGATGCCACAAAATATGATTATGCATAATGGAGTTGTTTATTTTAATTATTCTATATTAGGACTTCTTTTTTTAACTACTTTAGTTTATTTTATTTTAAATATAATTGTAGATGTGTATGGGAGAAATATTATAAAGAACACATCTTATGATGTTGAAATTCATATAAAAGATAAAGTTATAAAATCAAAAGGTTTTTTAGATACAGGCAATATATTAAAAGATATGCATACGGGAAAACTTGTTGTTGTAAGTAGTTTTAATGTAATTAATAAATATCTGAAGAAAGACATAAAGATATATTTAGAGAATTATTTTAATAATAAAACAGAGGATATAAAAAACAATGTAGACATAAGGTTTATACCATTTAATAGTGTAGGTATTCAAGGTGTTTTACCGGCTATAAATGTTAATAAAATTATTATAAAAGGCGAGAAAGGAAAACTAATAAAAGAAAACTTATTATTAGCCATAAGTAAACAAGATGTTTTAAATGGTCAATATGACTTTCTTTTAAATGCATTACTTTTTGATTAAGGAGTATTATTATGAGAGCGAAATATAAAAATATATATGATAAATTTATTTGTTATATAAAAAAAATATTAAATCCAGAAGATTTCATTTATTATATAAATGGTCCAGAAAATTTACCAGCTCCGTTAGGTAAAGAAGAAGAGCAAAGAGTTTTTAAACTTTTAGAGTTAAATGATGAAGGAGCAAAAACTGTTTTAATAACCCATAATTTAAGGCTGGTTGTTTATATTGCTAAAAAGTTTGAAAGTACTGGTATTGGAGTGGAAGACTTAATATCAATAGGTACTATAGGTTTGATTAAAGCCGTAAATACTTTTATACCATCTAAAAATATAAAATTAGCAACATATGCATCAAGATGTATAGAAAATGAAATATTAATGTATCTTAGAAAATATAATAATAGAAAAACAGAGATATCTATAGACGAGCCTTTAAATATAGATTGGGATGGAAATGAGCTTTTACTTTCAGATATTTTAGGGACAGATTCAGACTCAGTAAATAAAGATATTGAGAAAAAGGCTGAACATAACTTGGTATTATCTGCGATAAGTCAATTAAATGGAAGAGAAAGAGAAATTATGGAGTTAAGGTTTGGCATAAACGTTGAGAAAGACTACACTCAAAAACAAGTTGCAGAGATGATAGGTATATCTCAATCTTACATATCAAGGCTTGAAAAAAAGATACTTAAAAGATTAAAAAAAGATTTAGAAAAAGTAACTTAAATTGCAAGTTGCTTTTTTATATATAAATTACAAATAAAGTTTAAAGATAAATAATAAAAAACAAAAGCACTATATAGTGCTTTTGTTTTTTATAGTTGATTAAGTTGCAGCCAATCTCTAGCTTCAATTACATCGTTTTCAATTAAGTTCATAGGTTTATTATCTTTTTTACAGGCTTCTGCATTAGCAGAGTAAATATATGTTTTAGTTTGTTTTTTATATAAATTATTATATAACTCAGTATTTTCAATATTTTTATTTAAATCCAAAATAACACCCCCATAATTATATTATGGTTTTATTTATTAAATTTATAATTTGTAAAAATATGAAAAAAAACAATTAAAATTTAATTATCTTTTTTGCTAGAAAGATTTTTAATATTTTTGTATTTATCTTTTGTTTCTTTAAACCCAAAATAAAAAGAAATGAAAAAGAAAATATATAATAAAACTGTTATAAAAGCTAAAATATATTGCCACGATGTAAAATTATTAATACCAACATTTAGTAAAGAAATAGTATTTGATATTGCCATGACAGATATTAAAATAGATATAGATAACATATAATACTCCTATTTGAATTTATTGTTTAACATTATACCATATTTAATATATATAAAAGTGAATTTTTATTATTTTAATTTAAGAATAAAGTTAAAATACATTGTATATAGCTAATACTTTTAAGATATTTTATTACAATTAAAATATTAAGTAATGATGCATAGATAATAAAAATAATTATTAAATATTACTTTATTAATAATTATAGTCAATATTATTGTTTATATACAGGTAACATAATAATAAAGGTTTTTAAATATTAAGAAAATAAGCAGAGTAAAGTATTATTTTAAATAAGTAATACTAATTAAAATTATATCATATTATTGAAAAAAAGGACAAACAATAACATGGAGTGATTTTAATTATGGAAATTGAATTTGTAAAAAATTTTAGAGAAAACAAAATAACAGTATTAAGAGAAAAAGAGGAATTAAAAAGACAAAAAAAGTTTGGCTATAATGAAACTATTATAGAAAAAGGTAGAAATATATTAAATATATTATTATTTAAATTCAGAAATATATTTATATTTATTTTAATAACATTAGTCTTAACATCTTTTTATATTAGTAAAGAAATAGAAGTGTTATATATTGTATTTATAATAATTTTCAAAGTTTTTTTCAATTTTTTTATTAATTTTAAAATAAAAAAAACGTTAAAAGATTTAAAAGACATCTCATTTACAACCTCAAAGGCTATAAGAGACGAAGAGGCAAAGGTTATTAATGAAAAGTTTTTGGTAAATGGAGATGTAGTTATAATAGAAAATGGAGACAAGTTATCAGCCGATGGAAGGCTAATAGAAAGTAATGATTTAAATGTAAATGAGTCAATTACTACAGGAGAAATTGGAGCGGTATTAAAAGAAGCAAGTAGTAGTATAGATGTTGTTGATAAAAAATCATTGTTGGAAAACAGCTTAAAACAATTAGGTGAAATAATAGATGTTTTAGGTATATTTGTATGTGTTTTAATTTTTTTTATTGGAGTAACAAAAGGTGAAGGTATTTTAGATATGTTTTTACTTTCGGCTTCTTTAGGTCTATTAGTAATACTAGAAAGCTTAACTACAACTATTAATGCTACATTGTTATTATCTATTAAAAGGCTATCACGAAAAGGCATTTTAATTAAAAACATTAAATCAGTTGAGAGATTGGGTTGTGTAAATGTTGTATGTGTAGATAAAACAGGAGTTTTAACTGAAAATAAGATGACTGTTACAAATTTTAGTACGTACAATAAATTTATTAGTGTTGGAGGTATAGGATATAATTCGAAAGGTTTTTTTTCTACAAATGATTTAAAAATAAACGTTAAAAATCATTTGGATATTAAAATGCTTTTAGAAATAGCGGTAATTTGTAATAATGCAAATATAAAAAACAACACATTAATGAAAAATAGAAATAGAACAAAAAACGAAACAAATTTTTTGTGGAATATCGAAGGTAGCCCAACAGAAATAGCTCTTTTAGTAATGTCTGCAAAGGGCTTTGTATATAAACAAGATGAGAAATTAGGTAAAAACTTTGTTGCAGAGCTAACATTCACTTCAGATAGAAGAATGATGACAGTAATTTATAAAGAAAGCAGCGGTTTTTATCTTTATACAAAAGGTGCTACTGAAAATGTTTTAAGTAAATGCAATTTTATTTTAGATAATAATAAAGTAAGAAAAATTACTAGCATTGATATATTAAAGATAAAAAAAGAAAACGATAATATGTCAGCAAAAGGTTTTAGAGTACTTTGTTTTGCTTATAAAAAAAATAGTAAAAATATAAATGAAGATAATTTAATTTTTGTAGGGCTTACTTATATGGTGGATAATATAAGGGAAGGAGTAAGAGAGTCTGTAATTAGTTGTTTAAAGGCATCTGTAAAACCAGTTATGTTAACTGGAGATAGTTTGCTTACTGCAAAAAGCATTGCAAAGAAGGTTAATATTTATAAAGATGGTGACATTACTATAACGGGAGATGAAATTGATAATATAACAAATCAACAATTTAAAAACATTATAAATGATATAACTGTTTTTGCAAGAATAGACTCAAGTCATAAACTTAAAATTGTAAAAGCATTTAAACAAAAAGGACAAATTGTTGCAATGACAGGATATAAAAGAAATGATGAATATGTAATGAGAGATGCAGATATTGGTATTTCAATGTCTTTACTGGGAACTTTAGAAACAAAAAAGGTAGCAGATATAGTTTTAGTAAATGATAATTTTAGTGCTATTGTTGATTCAATAAAAGAAGGAAGAGTTATATATCGAAATATTAGAAAATTTATTAGATATATTTTATCTTCAAATGTTGGACACATTGTTACAATTTTATTTTCTTTAATTATTGGAATGCCAATTGTTTTATTACCAATACAAATACTTTTTGCTAATTTATTTACAGGAGGATTAATAGTTATATTATTAGGGGCAGAAAAAGCAGAAAAGAATATAATGTTAAAAAAACCAAGACGAAAAGAAGAAATTTTTTTTTCAAAAGGATTGTTAAATAAAATTTTTTTCAGAGGAAGTTTAATTGGGTTTTCTATATTAGGTGCGTATTCAACAGTTTTTTTTGTAAATAATAGCACAGAGATAAGTAGATCTGCAGCATTTTTCACATTGATTTTATGTCAATTAATATATGCTTTTGAATGTAAAAATGAAGATGAAAATATACTTTATATAAATTGTTTTGACAATTTAAAATTATTTTTTTATGTGTTAATTTCATTAACAATAGTATTGTTGATAATACATACACCATTTTTTAATAATATTTTATATATATCACCGTTATCTTTATTAGATATATTAATTTGTTGTTTTTATATGTTACTGGGACTTTTAATACCTACATTTATAAAAAAATGGCAATAATATTAAAGTCATAAGTGGTTATCTTAACTTTATAAAGTTTTTTAAGGAGATAACTATGAAAAAATTCATAAAATTGGTATATTTTGTCGGTTTAGTATTTACTATTGTCACTTTTTCTATTATAATAAATATCAATAAGGATATACCAGCAGATTTTTATACAAATGACATTAAAAATTTCAATATAAACATTAATAATTTATCTTCGACTAAACTTAGTGATGATACTATAAATGTTCATAATAGCGGGATAGACCCAATGCTTTATGAGATAAAGCTTTTTAATTTAATACCTATTAAAAAAATCAATGTTAAAGAGACTAATGAATTTATGCTGTCGCCTTCAGGACAACCTTTTGGAATTAAAATAATGACAGATGGTGTTTTGGTAGTTGGTGAAAGTGAAATAAAAACAAAAGATGATATTCTAAAGCCTTATATAGATGCAGAAATAAAATCAGGTGATATATTATTATCTATAAATGAAAAAAAAGTTTTGTCAAATAATGATATAAAAGAAATAGTAAAAAATAGTAAAGGCAATAAACTAAAGATAAAGTTTATATCTGAGGGTAAAATTAAAGAGTCTTATATAAATCCAGCTTTATCAGAAAATGATAATAGCTATAAAATTGGAATTTGGGTGAGAGATAGCTCAGCAGGTGTAGGTACAATGACATTTATATTACCTTATAAAAATGTTTTTGCTGGGTTAGGACATGGTGTATGCGATGTTGATACGGGTGAACTTTTACCTATAAGAGAAGGTGAAATTGTAGGGGTAGATATTATAGGTGTAGATAAAAGCACAAATGGTTCTCCAGGTCAATTAAAAGGAGTTTTTTCAGACGATATATCTTTAGGTAACATATCAAATAATACAAACATAGGTGTTTATGGCAATTTAAATAACAGTAATTACTTTAATAAAGATCAGGTTCCTATGAAATTCAAACAAGAAGTTAAAAAGGGTAAAGCTCAAATAATTACTACGATAGATGAAACAGGTCCACAGCGTTTTGACATTGATATAAAAAAAATTGATTACAATAAAAACAAAACAGAAAGAAATATAGTAATTGAAATTACAGATAAAAAGCTTTTAGCTAAAACGGGCGGAATTGTTCAAGGTATGAGTGGTAGTCCTATAATACAAGATGAAAAATTAGTAGGTGCAGTAACTCATGTTTTTGTTAATGATACAAAAAAAGGTTATGGGATATTCGCAGAAAATATGATAGATATGTCGAATTCTGTTATTAATTAGTTTTTTAATAGTCTAATGTATAATTTTAGTGCTTTTTAATTTATATAATTATACATTATGACTATTTTACATAAATTGTAAAATACTACTTGAAAAATTGAACAAGATTTGGTAAAATATGGATATAAAGTGTTGAAAAAGGAGAATATATATGAAAATTTTAATAGGTGATAACACAATAGAATGTGGAAAAATTTACGCAAATGCATTGAGAGATTATGGTTTTGAGGTTGTTTTGGAAGAAAAAGATGGTTTAAAGATTTTAGAGGCAATAAAAATAGAGAAACCGCAGATTGTTTTGATGGATGTATTTTTACCGAAAATAGATTCAATAGCAGTAATGTTAGATATTAAAGACGAGTCAAATATGTACATGCCTAAATTTTTCTTAATGTCAAGTTTTGATAATCAAGAATTAGAGAGACAAATAATGAGTGCAGGGGCTTCTTATTATTTCTTGAAACCATTTGATACAAATGTTTTAATTGACAGAATAAAATTAATTTCTGGATATAAAGATAAGAGAAGCTCTTATGTGAAATTGGAAGATAGCTCAAATGACGATTTAGAAGTAAAAGTTACAGAAACAATACATAACATGGGAGTACCCGCACATATAAAAGGTTATAGCTATTTACGAGAATCTATAATTATGTCAATTGAAAATAAAGAAATGATAAATTCAGTAACAAAACTTTTGTATCCTTCTGTTGCTAAAAAGTTTGATACGACTTCTTCAAGAGTTGAAAGAGCAATAAGACATGCTATAGAGGTAGCGTGGGATCGAGGAGATGTTGAAACTTTAAATGGTTATTTTGGTTATACTATACATATTGGTAGAGGAAAACCTACAAACTCAGAATTTATAGCTTTAATAGCAGATAAAATAAGATTGGATATGAAAAAGTCTAAAATGATGTAAATAACAATAAAAAATAAAGTAGAAATTTTTACTTTATTTTTTTGTTTAATTGTGTTGAAATTAAATTAAACTATGATATAATATTAACTAATGGTGTTTATTAAAGGTTTTATAAATTTAATTAAAAACTTTAATATATAGTTTAATAAATTTTTAATTAATATCACAGA
>JBOFNA010000143.1:0-3941 GCA_051658665.1 Oscillospiraceae bacterium | reverse complement strand
CTTTTATATTTAAATTATATATTGACAAAAGATAAAAAAAAGTAGATAATGTAAACATAATATTTTTATATAGGATAATTATTTTGATAATAAATTTTAATTATTATCAGTGTTTATGTATATATTATTTATAAGGGTTTGAAATTGGAGGTTTTAAGTAGTGGGAGTAATAAATAAATTTAAAGATTTTATGGGTATATTGGAAGAAGATTATGATGAAGAGAATGAAGAGATGAGTATCATTATGAATAAAAATTCTAACCGTATAGATGAACAAGGTTCATCACCAGACTTGTTTGATGAAGTTAGCAGTAAAAGAAATAAAGTTGTAAATATAAATGCAACTGCACAACTACAAGTTGTTTTAGTAAAGCCAGAAAAATTTGAAGATGCAAGTACTGTAGCTGACCATTTAAATAGCAAAAGGACTGTTGTATTAAATTTAGAATCTACAAATAAAGATGTTTCAAGAAGGTTAGTAGATTTTTTAAGTGGCGTTGCTTATGCTAATAATGGACAAATTAAAAGGGTTGCAGTGAGTACATTTATAATAACACCTTATAATGTTGGATTAATGGGAGATTTATTGGACGAGCTTGAAAGTAGTGGAGTAACATTTGATTTTTAATGGGGAATATTAATGATTATTTACAACTAAATAAATACATATTATCGACAGTTGATTATTGTGTTAAAAACAAAAAAAGCAAATCAACTTTTTTTTTAAATGAAATAGAACGATTGAATGCTTTAGAACAAATAAAAAATGCAAAAGATATAAAATACAAATTTGATGGTGGGTTTATAAATTCATCTCGTTGTATTTTAATTTTGTACCATAAAGATTTAATTTTAAAAGATTATTTTATTACTACATTAAAATCTAAATACTCTAAATTATCTATTATATCACATAAAGATGTTTTAGGATCTTTGATGGCATTAAATATAAAGCGTGAATTAATTGGTGATATTATCATAGATGAAAAAAACAATGATATATTTATTGCTTGTCACAATAATGCAGTTAATATCATTTGTGACGAATTAATAAAAATATCAAAAACAGGGGTTAGTTTTTTTGTGTATGATGGCGAACCTTTTGAAAAACTTCAAGAATATCAAGATATTGATATAATAGTATCCTCTAAAAGAATTGATGTTGTTGTTGCATCTCTAGTACAGTTAAGTAGAAGCAAGTCGTGTGAATTAATAAAAAATGATAAAGTTTTAATTAATTATAGTTATATAAATAAAGAGTCTTTTATTATTAAAAGTGGGGATATTTTAACTATAAGGGGATATGGGAAATTTTTGTTGACAGATAGTGAACTATTAACAAAAAAAAGAAAAAATATTTTTAATTGCAAAAAATATATTTAAATAAATGGAGGTACATATTTATGGATATGAATATTTTAAAACAAATTAAGTTTGACCAAAACAAAAGACTAGGTTATGATATTGATCAGGTTGATAGATTTATTAACGATATTATAAAAGAGTTTGAAGATCAAGATAAGCAAATGGCGGTTTTAGCTAGCAAACTACAAGACTATAAAGAAGATGAAAATAGCTTAAAAACAATTTTATTAAATGCACAAAAATTAGCGGATACAATCGTTAAAGAAGCTAGAGAAAAAGCAGATATAATTCTTAGAGATACTAGAATTAAATCTGAAACTTTGGTCGAAAAAACAGCTGAATTAAGAGAAAAAGAAGAAGAAAAATTAAACATCTTAAAAGGCGAAATTAGTGATTTTAAAATATCTATTTTAAAAATGTACAAAAATCATATAGAAGCAATTAGCTCAATCCCTGAATATGAAGAAGAAATTGAAGAAGATGAAGAATTTTCTTATGATAATACAGAATTAGAAGATGAAAAAGAAATGGACTTTATCAAAGAGTTGGATAATGTTATTGTTTCTTCTGATGATGATAATCAAGATACAGAAGAAGACGATGATACAGACCAAAAATCAGAGAAATTTGATTTTTCAAATTTGAAATTGGAAGATGAATTTACTGAAATATAATTTTAGTTAGGGGTATAAAAAGTATGTGTCAAGATCAAGATTATGTAAAAACATTGAACCTACCTGAAACCAGTTTTCCTATGCGTGGTGGGTTACAGGATAGAGAACCACAAATGGTTAGTAGTTGGCAAGAAGATAAGATTTACAACAAAATGGTTGATAAAAACAAAGGTAAAAAAAGTTACATTTTACATGATGGTCCACCATATGCTAACGGAGATATCCATCTTGGTACTGCTTTAAATAAAGTATTAAAAGATATAATTATAAAATATAAAAACATGACTGGTTATTATGCGCCTTATGTACCTGGTTGGGATACACACGGTTTGCCTATAGAGCTAAAGGCAATAAAAGAGTTAGGAATATCTAATATTGATAACCATGTGGAAGTTAGAGAAAAATGCAAACAATTTGCATTGTCTTGTGTAGATATTCAAAAAGACCAATTTATAAGACTTGGTATTTTAGGTGATTTTGATAACCCTTATTTAACTTTACATAAAGACTTTGAGGCTAGACAAATTGAAATATTTGGGCATATGGCTAAAAAAGGTTATATATACAAGGGTTTGAAACCAGTTTATTGGTGTGCAGATTGTCATACTGCTTTGGCTGAAGCCGAAATAGAGTATGCGGAAGACCCTTGTTTTTCTATATATGTAAAGTTTTATGTTGAAAAAGATAATGGTGTTTTTTCAAACCTAAACATAGACCCAACTAAAGTTTCTTTTGTTATATGGACAACTACAACATGGACGCTACCAGGTAATGTTGCAATTTGCATAGGAAAAGATTTTGAGTATAGTATTGTTAAAGTTGATGATGAGTTTTTGGTTATAGCCAAAGATTTAGTTGATGAAGTTTTACGTATAAACTCTATTGAAAACCATGAAGTTATTGCTACAATAAAAGGCAGTGACTTAGAGTTAATTGAAACAAAGCATCCATTTATAGATAGAAAATCTTTAGTTATTTTAGGAGACCATGTAACATTGGAAAGTGGTACAGGATGTGTCCATACAGCACCTGGTCATGGAGTAGATGATTATGAGGTTATAGTAAAGCATTATAATCATTTGCCATTAGTTGTGCCAGTAGATAATAAAGGGTATTTAACTGAAGAAGCAGCACAGTTTGAAGGTCTTAATGTAATTAATAATGAGGCAGGCAGAGCGATTGCCAAATATTTAGATGAAAATGGATATTTATTTGGTACAAAAAAAATAAAACATCAATATCCACATTGTTGGAGATGTAAAAACCCTATAATATTTAGAGCTACAGAGCAATGGTTTTGTTCTGTAGAAAATTTTAGAGAAAAAGCTTTAGAAGCTATTGAAGATGTTAAATGGATACCATCTTGGGGTGAAGATAGAATTTCATCAATGGTAAGAGATAGAAGTGATTGGTGTATTTCAAGACAAAGAACATGGGGAGTACCTATACCGATTTTTTACTGTGAAGATTGTGGTAAAGCTCATATTGATGACGACAGCATAAAATCGGTTGCAGATAAATTTAAAAGATACGGGTCTAATTCTTGGTATGAGATGTCAGCTTCTGAAATATTGGAGTCTGGAACAAAATGTAAAGATTGTGGTTCTTCTTCATTTAGAAAAGAAACAGATATAATGGATGTTTGGTTTGACTCAGGTGTAAGTCACGGTGGGGTATTAGATTTAAGAGAAAACTTATCTTGGCCAGCTGATTTATATTTAGAGGGTAATGACCAATATAGAGGTTGGTTTCAATCTTCATTACTTACATCTGTAGCTTGGAGAGAAAAAGCGCCTTATAAGACTGTATGTACACATGGTTGGGTTGTAGACGGAAAAGGCAAAAAGATGAGTAAGTCTATAGGTAACGGAATTAACCCTAATGATATAATTAAAGAATATG
>JBOFNA010000142.1:0-25436 GCA_051658665.1 Oscillospiraceae bacterium | reverse complement strand
ATTTGTTTTAATACATCTTTTTATTTTTTATATTTAATTACTTATATTTTATCTGTTCCATAAAATACACATATCTTTTCCATTATCTTTACTACAATATAAAGACTGATCGGCAAATCTAATTGCATCTTTAACCCCGACATCTTTAGTTTGAGATATCCCAAAAGATATTGTAATATTAATAGAAAAATCTCTGAATTTATATTGTTGAGATTTTATCTGCTCTCTAATTTCTTCGCAAATTCTAAAAGCTTCGTCTGCACTGCTATCTTCAAAAAATATTATAAATTCTTCTCCGCCCCACCTTGCTGTAATATGGTTTTTTAAAATTGTTTTTTTAATAATATATGAAACGGATTTTAAAATAAAATCACCGCAATCATGTCCATAATTATCATTTATTCTCTTGAAATTATCTATATCACATAATGCAATAAAGTTGTTGCCTGTTTCTTTTGCGTTATATATATAAGTTGTTAAATATCTCCTATTATACAATCCTGTTAAATAATCTATGTTAGCAACTCTAGATATTTCTTCAATAGCCAATTTTAATTGTTTATTTGTCTTATGATTTTCTACATGCATTAAAACTCTATGTATTAACTCAAATTCATTAAATGGTTTTTTAACATAATCATCGGCACCCAAATTAAAACATGTATCTATAGTTTCATCATCAGCTCTAGACGTAATAAATATAACAGGTATATTACTTATATTTTCTTCTTCTTTTATAAGTTTATAAATATCAAAACCAGATATATTAGGCATTACAACATCTAGTAATATAATATCTGGCATTTCACGCTTTACTGTAAAAATACTCTGTAGAGGGTCATTACATATCGCTACATCCATTTTACCCATAAAAATATCTTCAATCCTTTTACACGCTAAAAGACTATCATCTATAATTAATATTTTGTCCATAAAAATTCTCACTTCACATAATAAGTAGTTTATTTAATAAAAACTAAACAACACCAGTCATTTAAAATATCTTCTGATTTTAAGGTTAATCCTTTTTTAAAAAACAAATTTTTAACTTCGTCTAATCTATCTTTTATTATACCACTTAAAGCTAATTTACCAGACTTTTTAGTGCATTTAATTAAAATATCTGATAAAGATATCAAAACATCTGACACTATATTAGCAACAACTACATCATAATCTATAGATAACACATTATTAAAAATATCATCATTTTTTGTAATATCACCAACATATCCTTTAAATTTATTTTTATCTATATTATTATACCCAATATTTTCAAAAGATGTCATAATACTATTTTGTTCAATATCTACTCCAGTTACATTTTTAGCTCCTAATAAAAAACTAGCTACAGATAATATGCCACTTCCACATCCCATATCCAAAACAACATCTTCATTTTTCACAATTTTTTGTAAAACTTCAAGGCAAAGTTTTGTTGTTTCATGCTGCCCCGTCCCAAAGCTCGAGTTTGGATCAATTTCAAGAATTATTTTATTTTTTTCATTATTATAGGTTTCCCAAGATGGTTTTATAACCAAATTTTCACCTATTTCCATAGGTTTAAAATATTTTTTCCAATTATTTGCCCAATCTTCTTCTTTTACATCATCAATTTCAATATTTATATTATCAAAATTAAATAAACTGCCCTTAAGGTCAATTAAAATTTTTCTAACATCTTTAAGTTGACTTTCACCCTGTTCATTACACGGAAGATAAAATGTTATGCTTGTTTTAATATCTTTCAAAAACATCAGCTTATCATCGATATAATCCCATTTTTTATTTTTATCTTCTAAAAAATGTATAAAATCATCTTTACTATTAACTTCAAAACCTGTTACTCCAATTTCAATGATTTTATACATTAATAATTCAATATCTAAATCATCTATATATATATTCACTTTTTTAAAATTCATAGTTTGCCTTTCTATATTAACTATATATTAACAAAAATTAAGTTAATTGTCTATAGTTTAAGCAAATTTATTTTTACAAATTTTATATGTTTATTAGAAAGTTATCATATTAATATTTCTTTATTTTATTCAATGTTTTTTAAAGCTTTACTTTATATATCCTGAATTCTTTAAAGTTCCATAATAATATTATTATTGAACTTTAATTGTATATATGTTATCATTATTTCGAAATAATATAAAATTATAAAAACTATATATAAGTTGTTTGTACATTGTTTGTACATTGTTTTTATCTACAATTTGCATTAAAGGGAGGATATATTTTAGTGTTTAAACTATCTAAAAATCGTTTTGACAAAACTTCTGGTGGTACAAAAATACCACACTTTAAAAGTACAGGTGATTTTGAGTCAAAGCAAATGCCAATTTCTGATACCGTTTCCATACCAATGTTACAACACATTGGTGAATCTTGCACGCCTTGTGTAAAAATTGGAGATATTGTAAAAGTAGGTACAAAAATAGGTGATAGCGATAATTTCTTATCAGCACCAATACACTCAAGTGTATCAGGTGTTGTTAAATCTATAGCAGATATTATTACAGCAGGTGGCGTTAAAACAAAAGGCGTTGTTATTGAAAGTGACAAAGCTCAAACTCTTGACGAAAATATTAAACCACCAATTGTAAATAATCATGAAGAATTTGTTTTAGCCATTAAAGAGTCTGGTCTAGTTGGTTTAGGTGGCGCTGGATTTCCAACTCATATAAAACTAAACCCTAAAAACTTAGAGTCAATAGACACTTTATTAATTAATGGCGCTGAATGTGAATCTTTCACAACCAGTGATTACAGAGAAATGTTGGAAAACTCTGACGATATAATCAATGGTATATTAATAGTTAAAAAATATTTAAATGTAAAAAAAGCAATAATAGGTATTGAGAATAATAAGCCTGACGCTATTAAAATTTTAAATGATAAATGTCAAGACAAAGAAAATATAACAGTGTCATCTTTAAAATGCGTATATCCACAAGGAAGTGAAAAGATTTTAATTAAAGAAATTACAGGCAAAGTTATTAAAAAAAATCAAATACCATCTGACCAAGGTCTTTTAGTTTTAAATGTTTCTACAGTTTCAGAAATATCAAAGTATATAAAAACAGGTATACCTATAGTTACAACAAGGACAACCGTTTCAGGTGATGGTGTTAATCAACCTAGTAACGTAATTGTAGCAATTGGTACACCTATTAAAGATCTTGTTAATTTTTGTGGCGGACATAAAGAAAACATCCGTAAAATTTTAATGGGTGGTGCAATGATGGGTGTTTCTATACCGTCTTTGGACTACTCTATAATTAAACAAAACAATGTAATTGAGCTACTTACTGATGATTTTATTAAGGAAGAAAAAGCTTTAGAATGCATAAATTGTTCTCGCTGTGTAGATGTTTGCCCTATGAACCTTACCCCTCCAGCTATTGAACAGGCATTAGCTAATAAAAATTATGACGAATTAATTAAGTTGGGAATAGATGTATGTATTGAATGTGGTTGTTGTTCATTTGTTTGTCCATCTAAAAGACCAGTAACTCAATATATGCGTTTATCTAAATCATCTTTACTCGAGAATAAAAAATAATCAAAGGGGATATTTAATGAGCAACAAAATTTTAGTATCATCATCACCCCATATAAAAGATAATTCTTCTACATTTAAACTAATGAGAGATGTAATCATTTCTTTAATGCCTGCACTATTAATGTCTGGATACATATTTGGTGCATCTGCAATTATTTTAGTTTTAGTTACAGTTATATCTTGTGTGGGATTTGAATACGGTTTCAATATTATAGTAAAAAAAGATCAAACAATTGGTGACCTAAGTGCCGTCGTAACCGGAGTTTTATTAGCCTTTAACCTTCCGGCTAATTTGCCTATATGGATGGCTATAATAGGGTCTTTTGTCTCAATAATAATTATAAAAATGCTTTTTGGCGGTTTAGGTAAAAACTTTGCCAATCCTGCCATAGTTGGTCGCATTGTCTTAATGGTATCTTTTTCAGGTTTTATGACAGACTATCCAAATGCATTTTTCTACAATTCAACAAAAGAAATTGTTGCAACTGCAACACCTTTAGCTAATATAAATGAGGCTTGGTCAAATGACTCTTTTGTAAAATTACCTGAATTAATGGATTTGCTTTTAGGTTTTAGAGGTGGAGTTTTAGGCGAAACAGCTGGTTTAGCCTTAATTATAGGTGGTATTTATTTAGTCGTAAGAAAAGTAATAAGTCCAATTATACCACTTTCATTTATAGGTACAGTTTATGTTTTAACATTTTTAGTAGATGCATATCCAACACAACAAATTTTAACAGGCGGTCTACTTTTAGGTGCTATTTTTATGGCAACAGATTACGTAACTGGACCTTTATCTAAAAAAGGCAAATTAGTCTTTGGTATAGCCTGTGGTTTAATTACAGTTATAATTAGACTTTATGGTGGATATACAGAGGGTGTTTCATTTGCAATATTAATAATGAATATACTAACGCCTTATATCGATAAATATACAAGAAATAAACCTTTAGGAGGTGTTTACAATGTCTAACAAACAAGAAACTACTTTCGGTATTTTTGTTAAACCTATTTTAGTTTTATTTTTGCTAACATCTATAGTAGCAGTTATGCTATCTTTTATAAATCAAGTTACAACTCCTATTATAAATGCAAACATTAAAAAAACTCAAGACCTTGCAAGATCTGAAGTTTTGGAAAAAGCAGATTCTTTTGAAGAACTATCTGTAACATCTGCCTTAAAAGAAAAAACAAGTGTTACAGAGGTTTATAAAGCATCAAACGATTCTGGATATGTAATGACCTTTGATATGAAAGGTTACGCTGGTATTTTACCTATAATAATAGGTGTTAACAATGACGGATCTATAAACAAAATAAAAGTATTACCAAATGAAGAAACACCAGGTATAGGTAAAAAAGTTGAAGCAAATGATTTTACATCTTTATTTGAAAGTAAAACAAGTTCAACAATCTCTGATGTTTCGAAAATAGCTGGTGCAACATTTTCATCAACAGCTACTATTGATGCTGTTACCAATTCGTTTACTGTATTTGAAACAGTAACAGGAGGTCAATAGTATGAAAAAAACAGATATTATAAAAAATGGTATAGGAAAAGAAAACCCTGTTTTAAGACTTGTTTTAGGTTGTTGTCCAACACTTGCAGTTACAACAATGGCACAAAATGGGCTAGGTATGGGTATATCTGCAACATTAGTTTTAATTTGTTCAAACTTTGTTGTTTCCTCAACTAGAAATATAATTCCAAAAAGCGTACGTATTCCTGCATATATAACAATTATCGCTGGTTTTGTTACAGCCGTTCAATTTTTAATCAAAGCTTATTTACCCGAATTAGACAGTGCATTAGGCATATTTCTACCGCTTATTGTTGTTAACTGTATTATATTAGGTCGTGCTGAAATGTTTGCAAGTAAAAATAACCCTATAGACTCTGCTATCGACGGTTTAGGCATGGGTTTAGGTTTTACATTAGTCTTATTTATAATGGGTTCCATAAGAGAAATTATAGGTGCTGGTACATGGATGGGTATTATTTTAACTAAAGATATAATACCACCTATAGGTATTTTAACTTTGGCTCCAGGCGGATTTTTTATCTTTGGGATATTAATAGCTTGTGCTAATAAAATATCTGGTTACAAATTAAGTAAAGTTGTAGCTGGTGGTGGATGTGGCGGTTGTGAGGGTTGCGGACCTTCAGAAGAAATAACAGAAGAAATAACAGAAGAAATAACAGAAGAAATAACAGAAGAAATAACAGAAGAAATAACAGAAGAAATCAAAATAACAAAAAATAAAGAAGATAAGGAGAATATCTAAAAATGAAAGAAATCTTAACAGTCTTAGTAAGTGTAATTTTAGTAGATAATTTTGTTTTATCTAAATTTTTAGGTGTTTGTCCTTTCTTAGGTGTTTCAAAAAAACTTGACTCTGCCTTAGGTATGAGTGGTGCTGTTATTTTCGTTATGGTTTTGGCTTCAGCTGCTACTTGGCCAATACAAACATATGTATTAGTTCCAAATGGTCTTGAATATATGAGCACAATTGTGTTTATTTTAATAATCGCATCTTTAGTACAGTTAGTTGAAATTGTATTAAAGAAATATATGGTTGGACTTTACAAAGCTTTAGGCGTATATTTACCATTAATAACAACAAACTGTGCAATTTTAGGTGTAACACTTTTAAATATATCAGAAGATTACAGCTTTATATTATCTGTTGTAAATGGTTTAGGTGCTGGTATAGGTTTTATGTTAGCGTTAGTTTTATTTGCAGGTGTAAGACAAAAACTAGAGTTTTCTTCATCTCCTAAAAGTTTTGAAGGATTACCAATAACATTAATTTCAGCAGCTATTGTATCCTTATCATTTATGGGATTTACTGGTATAGTTGATGGTTTATTTAAATAGAAAGAGCGTGGGTGAAATACAATGAATGAAATTACTTCTGCAATGGTTACAGTTGGTGGTTTAGGTTTAATTTGTTCTATAGTACTTGTTCTTGCATCAAAAGTTATGGAAGTTAAGGTTGACCCTAGAATAGAAGAAGTTAGAGAAGCTTTACCTGGAGTTAACTGTGGAGCTTGTCAATGTGCTGGTTGTGATGATTTTGCAAAAGCAATAGTTTTAGATGGCGCTGAACCAAGTAGGTGTGTGCCTGGCGGTAAAACAGTAGCTGATAACGTATCTAAAATTATGGGTATGGCTGCAGGTGAAGTTAAAAATAAAATTGCTGTTTTAAAATGTCAAGGTACAACAAGTTGTACATCTAAAAAGTTTGACTATGACGGTGTATCTACATGTCAAGGTATCTCAATGTTACACGGTGGTAGCGGAGAATGCTCTTATGGTTGCTTAGGTTTAGGAGATTGTATAAAAGTTTGCGAGTTTGATGCAATGGTAATAGAAAATGGCATTGTTAAAATTTTAGAAGACAAATGTACTGGATGCAATGCATGTACAAAAGTTTGCCCTAAAAATCTTTTAAGTGTTATTGAACAAAAGTCTAGTGCTGTTGTTCAATGTCACAATAAAGAAAAAGGTGGCATTACCAAAAAAGCTTGCACTATAGGCTGTATAGGTTGTACAAAATGCGTAAAAGTTTGTCCAGTAGACGCAATAACAATAACTAATAACTTAGCATACATAGATCCAGATAAATGTACACGATGTGGTGATTGTGTCCCTATCTGTCCTACAAATGCAATTAATTTACATTAAAAAAAAAGGTTAGTGCTTTACACTAACCTTTTTTTTTATAAATTTTAAATATAAGTTTTATTTTATACTACTAAAATATTTTATTTAAAATATTTACCTATAATACAAATAGATAACAAAATACAATAATAGCTTTATAGCTTAAAATTTTACTCATATTAACTATTTAACAGTACTTATACATAAATATAATTACTCTAAATAAACTTTGAAATAAATTTAACCTAAATTTAATATTATAGTAACCTACCTATTTAATTAAATAAAACTTTATTTAATTAAATAGGTTATATTAAATTTTAATCATGTCTTAATGATTGTATTGGGTCAAGCTTTGCAGCCTTTGTAGAAGGTAATAAACCAGCTATAACACTTATTGCAACACTTACTGATATTGCAAAAAGTAAAAATTGAGGCTCTATAAGCGTAAGCTTAGCTTGAAAATTTTCAACAGTAATTTTATTTATTATATATGATAATATACCAGCCTCTATAATACCAAAAAGTCCACCAAAAACTCCGACTAAAAATGACTCTGCCATAAATATACGTTTTATATCTTTTACCCTTGCGCCAATAGCCTTTAAAACTCCAATTTCCATTGTTCTTTCTACAACACCTATATATAAAACAACTAAAATCATAATAGCTGAAACAAATAAAGATATAGCAGCAACAGCGGCTAAAATATAACTAGTAACATCTAACATATCTATAAAAGTGCTAATCATTTGCTCGGCAAAAGATTGTGAGTATCCTAAAGTCGTAACATCGCTTGAAATCTTTTGAGTATTCTTAACATCATCTGTAATTAAGTATATATCAGTAGCCTCAAACCTTACTTCATTGGATTCATAAAAATGTTTAATTTCATCATAGTTCATGTAAACTATGTTAATAGGAGCAGGAACTCCACCCGTATCCACTTTATAAACACCACTAATAGCTGCCTCTTTTTCTATAAATGCACCATTTTTAAACATTGATATTGTGATTACTTTACCTAATGCATTTTGTTCTGTTAACCCTAAACCTTCGACAATATTAATTTCCAGCATTACCTCGCCCATACTTGGAATGTTACCTGCTAAAATTTGGGTATCTATAATATTAGGTGAAACAGATGTAAACATAGATAGAGAAGATGTTTTATCTCCATATTTAACAACATTAACAAAAGCACCAGACTCAGTAAACCCAACTTTATAATCTAAAACATTTTCAATGTTAGACAATTTTTTAATGTCTTCATCATTAAAATAAAAATCTTCTTCTGTTAAAGTGCTTTTATCAAGGTTTGGATCATTTATATTTATTTTAGCAACCTGTACAACCAATGGGTTAAGGTTGTTACTCATAATTCCATTTATATAAGCTTTTACACCTGTACCTACAGACAACATTAAAATTACACTCATAATACCTATAGACGATCCTATAGCAACTAGCAAATTTCTACCGAGCTTTTGCTTCATATTATTAAGAGCTAATTTCACGGCTGAAATAAAACTTAAGTTTTCACTTTTATTTTGTATAAGTTTTTCACTTTTATTTTGTCTGAATTTTTTGCTTTTAGTTTTCTTAACATTTAAACTGTCATCTTCAAATTTATCGTCAATGCTAATTTTTATTTTATTATCTAAATACTCAATGTTTGTGTCTTTTATATGTGAAGTGTCTTTTTTTGTATTTAATGGTTTAATCTCTTTTGGCTGATTTATTTGAATGTTTTCAATTATTTCACCATCTTCAATTCGAACAATTCGATTTCCCATTTTAGCAACTTTATCAGAGTGAGTAACAATAATAACTAATTTACCTTTTTCAGCAATATCAGATATGATTTTTAATACTTGTTCTGTAGTTTTAGAGTCCAAAGCTCCAGTTGGTTCATCTGCCAAAATAATTTCAGGTTCATTTATTAAAGCTCGCGCTATAGCAACTCTTTGCTTTTGGCCTCCTGATAATTGGTTAGGCCTTTTATTTATGTGTTTTTCTAAACCAACGTCTTTTAAAATTTCTAAAGCTCTTTCAAGTCTTTTTTCTTTTGATACATTAGATAGTGTCATTGCAATTGTAACATTATCAAGTATAGTAAGGTGTGATATTAAATTAAAACTTTGAAAAATAAAACCAATTTTATTTTTACGATATTCGTCAATCTCTTTTTCACTATAATCTTTAACGCTTGAACCATTTATTTTCATATCCCCATCAAAGTCCAAGTCAAGTCCACCTATGGTGTTCATAAGTGTGCTTTTACCACTACCACTTTCACCAACTATAGAAACAATTTCACCTTTATTTAAAGATAAATTAATATTTTTTAAAGCATGAAAATTATCAGACTTACTCAAATTATAATATTTATCGATATTTTCTAAAACTAATAATGACATTTAACACCTCAATCTATATTTGTTATTAACTAATATACTAACATTTATAACAAATAAAGTAAATATTAAATATTAATAAATTCAATATTTTTTATTAATATTTAATATTTACTTTATTTTAATGTTATAATATAATTACGTTAAAATTCAAAATTTTTAATATATAACTACAATATTTTATTTTAAAATACAAAAGGAGAAATTTATTGCCCAAATTAATAGATATTAATAAAGGTTTATCTTTAAAAGATGTCAATGATAGAATAAGCAAAAAACTTACTAACAAAATAGTTAATGTTAAAACTAAATCAATAAAATCTATAATATCCAAAAATCTATTTACTCTTTTTAATTTTATAAATTTTTTTTTAGCTATACTTATTTTAACAGCTGGATCATATAAAAATGTAACATTTATTTTTGTTGTTTTTTTTAATATATTAATAAGCATTATACAAGAATTAAGGTCAAAATATTATATAGACAAGCTAAAACTTTTAAATCAACCAACAATAAATGTTTTAAGAAATAGCGAAATTTTTAATATAAATATAGAAAACATCGTTAAAGATGATATCGTAATTTTATCTTCTGAAAACCAAGTACCTGCCGATGGCATAATAGTCGATGGTATCTGCGAAATAAACGAAAGTTTAATTACTGGCGAAAGTAAATCTATAACAAAAAAAATAAACGATAAAGTGCTTTCTGGTAGTTTTATAACAAGTGGCAAAGCGAAAATTTGTGTAACAAAAGTAGGACAAGATAATTATATAAACACTATTACCAATAATTTGAAAAGTATAAAAAAATCTAAGTCTCAAATTCTTTCATCAATAAAAACCATAATAAAGTTTATAAGTTTTATAATTTTTCCAATAGGTATATTAATGTTTCTTAAACAAATAAGTATATCAAACGACTATAGTGTAGCAATAACAAGTACTGTAGCCGCATCTATCGGTATGATACCTGAAGGTTTAGTTTTGCTATCTAGTATATCTATGGCAATAGGTATTATTAAATTGTCTAAACATAAGGCTTTGGTAAAAGATCTTTATTCAATTGAAAATTTATCAAGAGTAGACCTTTTATGTCTAGATAAAACAGGTACCATAACAACGGGTAAAATGAACGTAGATGACATAATATCTTTAAATAATAATATTGATTGTAAAAAGTATTTACTCTTGATGACTACGTTTTTAAAAGGAAATAATTCAACATCAGATGCTATAAAAGATCATCTAAGTAATTATTGTAAAATAAACGACATTTCTGTAAAAAGTTCGGTCGAGTTTTCTTCTGACCGCAAATTTTCTTCAATATCAGTAAAAAATGGTAAAACATACGTTTTGGGCGCCTATCATACTGTAATAAAAAACGTTAACAAAGATGTCGAAAATTTAATCAATCAATATCTTGAAAAAGGTAAAAGAGTTTTAACTTTAAGTGAAAGTAATTACGAAATTAATAATAAAAACTTACCAAATGACTTAATTCCCATTGGAGTAATAATAATTGATGAGAAAATTAGAGATAACGTAAAAGAAACAATAGACTATTTTTACAACCAAAATGTAAATATAAAAATAATTTCAGGCGACGACCCAATCTCAGTTTCTAAAATAGCTAATACTGTCGGCATTAGAGATAGCAGTAAATTTATAGACGCATCTTTAACTACAACAGATAACCTAATAAAGTGTGCTCATAAATACAGCGTATTTGGAAGAGTAACTCCTTTTCAAAAACTTGAGCTTATAAAAACTTTTAAACTTTCAGGAAATACTGTTGCCATGGCTGGTGACGGTGTAAATGATACACTTGCCTTAAAAGAATCAGATTGTGGTATTGCAATAGCTCAAGGTAGCGAGGCTGCTCGTAATGTTTCTGACATTGTTTTATTGGACTCGAATTTCAATATTATGCCTAAAATAGTAGAAGAAGGCAGGTGTATAATAAACAACATTGAAATGTCAGCATCATTATTTATTACAAAAACTATTTATTCAGTAATTTTAGCTTTTTCATTCTTATTGTTAGATTTATCTTACCCTTTCATACCAATTCAAATGACTTTAATAAGCTCCCTTTGTATAGGCATCCCATCTTTCTTTATAACATTAATGCCAAACTATAAAATAGTTAGGCCTCGGTTTCTTAAAAATATTTTAAAATATGCATTACCAGGAGGGTTATCTATATCCTTTAACATTATTTTAATTTCTATAATTTCAATTTTTCTTAATATAACTAACAACAATTTTTTAATTGCTCTATACCTAACATCAACCGCTACAGGCTCCTTTTGTGTCTTAAATGACATTTTCAAGCCTTATAATATGTATAAAAAAGTTTTATTTATATCTTTAATTTCTTTATTTATATTATCTGTTTTATATTTTCCAGACTTTTTTTCAATAGCTAACATTACATTACCAATAGTTGTACTATCTGTTTTATTTTTAATACCAATTTATTTTTTCAGAAAACTAGGTAAATTTATTTTGTATAGCAACAAAAAGCGAAAAAAATTCATAATTTAAAGTGTATATATATATATACACTTTTTTCATTTTAAAGCTTTTAATAACAATTTTTAAATAATTAAATATACTAATAAAAATATATTATTTAGGAGTGATACAATGGGAAAAGGCTGTATAAGTGTGCATGTTTTCGCCTCAAGAGAAGCATTGCCTTTAAAAGACGTAGAGGTTTTAATCTCAAAAAAAATAAATAATCAAAAAGTAATAATGTTTGAACTTGTAACAAATGTAGACGGTAATACCTCAGTTGTTTCATTAAATGCACCAGATAAGCATTTATCTTTAGACCCTGAAAACACAAGTATATTACCTTATGAAATATATGATGTGGAAATTTTTTGCCCCGGTTATGTTCTTAAAATTGTAAATAATGTTCAAGTTTTTGACCAACAAGAAACTATTTTACCAGTTGAAATGATACCATTTCCCCAAAGTGGAACTGCACCATCAACAGACCAAATTACAGATATACCTGAGCACAATTTATTTTCACCTGAGTCACGTGACAATGTAGAAAGTCCAGATGACTCTTCTTATATTTTAAGCAAAGTCACTATTCCAGAGTTTATAGTAGTGCACCTAGGTCGCCCACAAGATAAAGCAGAAAATGTTTGGATTTCTTTTCCTGACTATATAAAAAATGTTGCTTCCAGTGAAATTTATCCAACTTGGCCTGAAAACTCATTACGAGCAAATATTTATGCCCAAATTTCTTTTGCACTAAATCGTATTTTCACAGAATGGTATCGTTCAAAAGGTTATAACTTTCAAATAACAAACTCTACACAATACGACCAAAAATTTATAAAAAACAGAAATATATTTGAGTCTGTAAGCCGTATAGTAGACGATATTTTTAACAAATATGTAAGGAAACCAGGCACATTAGAGCCTTATTTTACAGAGTATTGTGACGGTAAGCAAGTAACTTGTAACGGCTTAAAACAATGGGGTACTGTAACATTAGCCCAACAAGGAAAAACCCCCCAACAAATTTTAGAGTATTATTATGGTCCAGTTAATATAGTAACTGCCAAAGAAATAGATGGTATCCCTCAATCTTATCCTGGCTCAGTCTTAAAGTTAGGAAGTAAAGGCGAGTGTGTAAAAGTTATTCAAAAACAATTAAATAGAATTTCTAGAAACTATCCAAATATACAACGTGTAGATATAGATGGTGTTTTTGATAAAACTACTGAAAACTCAGTAAAAATATTTCAAAAAATATTTAAACTATCTCAAGATGGTATTGTTGGCAATTCAACCTGGTATAAAATATCATATATTTATACATCTGTAAAAAGATTAGCTGAACTTGACTCTGAAGGTGAAAGACCTGAAATAAAACCTGGTGAATACCCAGGATATATAATAAGGCAAGGAGATAGAGGTAATAATGTTAAAACCATTCAATATATCTTAAACTTTTTATCTACTTTTTATTTTGAAATAGATCCAATTGATATTGATGGCATTTTTGGTGCTAGAACAACAGACGCTGTAAAAACTTTTCAACGTATTTATAGTTTAAGCCCTGACGGATTAGTAGGTGAAAAAACTTGGAATAAACTTTTAGATATATTTAAATCAATTAGAGAAGAAATAAATTTGCCAAATGATACATACCCAGGTAAAGTTATAAAATACGGGTCTACTGGTATAAATGTTGAAAAAGTGCAAATTTATTTAAACGCAGCAAACTCTGCTTTCAATACTATTCCTAAAGTTAGCGTAGATGGTATTTTCGGCAAATCTACTGAAAACTCAGTAAAAGCATTTCAAAAACGTTTCGGCCTAGATGTGGACGGAATGGTAGGTCCGACTACTTGGAACTCATTAGTAGATGTTTATTACGCCACTCTAAATACAGACTTTTTTGCTGGTAAACCTTTAAAAATAACAGACCAAAATAGTGACGTTAGAAAAATGCAAACAATGCTAAGATTTATAAGCTATGTTGTACAGGAAATAAATAGATTGTCCGCAAATGGTGTCTTTGAAAAAGAAACTGAAAAAACTGTAATACAATTTCAGCGTCAATTTGACTTGCCTATTACAGGTGTAATAGACGAGTTAACATGGTACGCTATAGTAAATGTTTTTAGACAAATTTTTGGTGATGAAAACGAAGATATCTCCAATTGTAAATGTAATGACAATCAAATGATATCAAACTGTACTAAAGCAAACCCACATATTAACAATAAAGATTTTAAAAACAAAACAACAAAATTAGAACAACACTCTTACCCACAAAACAACAACTGTTATAAAAGTAATTACTCAAGAAATAGATTTTATAGATAACATAAAAATGTTTACTTTTCGCTCTTTTGTATTATAATTAATACGAGGGGGCGATTTTTTTGCATGATACAGAAATAAAAGAAACCAAAGCAATTTTAGCAGCTGTAGACACAAAATCTTACGATATACAATATTCAATGGAAGAACTTGTAAATCTTTGCCAAAGTGTAAATATAACTGTTATAGCCGAAACAGTGCAAAATCGAGAAAAAGTAGATAATGCACTCTATTTTGGAAAAGGTTTTTTAGAAAATATTAAAGAAAAAAATGAGGTTCTAGAAGCTGACTATATTATAATAGATGATGAGTTAACAGCCAATCAAATGCGAAACATAGAAGATTTAACAGGTTTATCTGTATTAGATAGAACAACAGTTATTTTAGATATCTTCGCAAAAAACGCGACAACTAAAGAAGGTAAAATTCAAATAGAGTTAGCGCAGTACAAATATCGTTTGCCTCGATTAAAAGGTTTTGGCGTACAACTGTCAAGACTTGGTGCAGGTGTTGGTGCAAGAGGTCCTGGTGAAACAAAACTTGAAACCGACCGACGTCACATAGATAACCGAGTAACTAAATTAAAACAACAACTCGAAGAGATTCATAAACAACGTCAAAACAAAAGTAAACAACGAGAAAAAAATAATATAAAAACAGTAGCTATTGTAGGATATACCAATGTTGGTAAATCTACTTTATTAAATAAATTAACTGACGCAAATGTTTTAGAAGAAAACAAGTTATTTGCTACTCTTGACACCACTGCTAAAAAATATTTGCTACCAAATAACACAAAAATAATTTTAATAGATACAGTAGGTTTTATTAGTCGTTTGCCTCATCATTTAGTTGAGTCTTTCAAGTCTACTTTAGAAATTGCAAAATCTGCTGATTTGATTTTAAATATTTTAGATGCAACTAGCCCATATTTATCTGAGCAAATAGAAATTACTGAAAATATCTTAAAAGATATTGGTGCAGATAATATACAAAAACTATATACAGTTAATAAATACGATTTGTTAGAAGATATTAATGGTTTAGATCAAAAATTATATCAAATTAATAACTTTATTAAAATATCTGCAAAAACAGGTGACGGTTTAATAAACTTAGTAAACGAAATTGAAAACAAACTGTCCGATAATATTGTAAAGGCAAAAATTTTGCTTCCTTTCTCTAATGGTGAAATTTTAAATTTTTTAAAGGAAAATTCAAATATAGTAAATGAAATCTATGATGAAAATGGTATTTCAATTGAAGTTTTAATACAAGATCATTTCTTTTACAAAATAAAGCCATTTTTAGTTGATAATTAGTATATAAATAATATAAAATGTTAATATACTACAAATAAACAAATTTTAAATGTAATATTTACAATTTGTTCATTTCTATCAGATAAAAATTTGATATATTTGTAAAGCTATTAAAAAAAATTATTTCATATCTATAAAGATACTGAGAAAGGAAAATTTATGAATAATAAAAATAATAATAAAAATAAAAATAAAAAACTTATAATTACACTATTATCAATATTTTTAATTGTAATAACATCAGGTCTAATCTATGCTGGAAATTATTTTGTAGATTATGCATTTTTAAGAAAACCTATTGACAACGAGGACCCTCTTTCCCCAAGTTATACAGTATCGCCTATAGAAACTATAAACAAAGATAAAATGAAAAATCTTTACGAACAATGGAGTCCAACAGTTAATACACAAGAAGTACACCTAATTTCTGAAGATAATTTAACCCTTTGGGGTAAACAATATAACGTAAATAAAGATAGTAACAAATGGCTTATTGGGGTACACGGATACACATCAAATAGTTCTGAGCAAAACGATATAGCATATACTTTCGGTAACCAAGGCTATAATGTAATTACTCCAGATTTAAGATCTCACGGTAAATCCGACGGCAATTATATGACAATGGGGTCACTAGATGCAAAAGATATTTTATTATGGATAGATTACATAATTGATTTAAACACAAATGCAGAAATTGTTTTACATGGTGTATCAATGGGAGGCGCAACTGTTATGATGACAGCAGGCGAGCCTACATTGCCTAAAAACGTTATTGCTGTAATTGAAGACTGTGGTTATACCGATGCATTACAAATGATGTCTGAGCAACTAAAGGCAAGGTTTAATCTACCATCTTTCCCTATATTAAATGTTGCTACAATAGTTGCTAGAGTAAAGGCAGGTTTTGACCCTAAAAAAGCAAAACCTATTGATGCAATTAAAAATGCAAGTGTCCCAATATTATTTATTCACGGTGACAAAGATGGTTATGTATTACCTTATATGTTAGACGATCTATATAATTCATATAATGGTGAAAAAGAAAAGCTAATTATTGAAGGTGCTGACCATGCAGCTGCTAGAAATATTGACCCAGACCTTTATTATAGCTCAATTTTTAATTTTATAAATAAATATTCAAATAATTAAACAATAATTAATCAATTTTTTAAATATTAAATATATACAAATAAGATAATTACAAAAATGTAATTATCTTATTTGTTTTTTATATAATAATAATTTAGTAAGTTTATAAAATAAATTTACTTTTTAAACAATGACATAGGGTCTATATACTCTTCACCTTTTAAAACTTCGAAATGCAAATGATCTTCTTCACCTATTTCAGCTGCAGCAGTTTTTCCAACTGTAGCAATAGCATCACCTTGTTTTACGGATTGTCCCTTTTTCACACTAACATTTTTATTTAAATTTGTATAACGGCATATAGTTTTATCACTAAGCTCAAGTTCAATTACTGTTCCCCACATTGGGCTTTCATAAATATCTTTAATAACCCCATCAGAAACAGCTTTTACTGGGTCATTTGCTTTTGCAGCAATATCTATACCATTATGTGTACGCCAATCATTTAAAGTTTTAGATTTAACTAACTCACCTTTACTATAAGGGTTTAAAATCTTACCATCAATTGGCATAAGAAATGAAGGCTTTGGTGATGTCGTAGATAAATTTGCACCTTTGTTTGACTCGTTTGTACTCTGAGAAGTAGTAGAATCCGGCAATGGTGATGGTTGAGAAGTAGATGGTGGTTGCGGCGTATTTGGCTTTTGAATATCCTCTTGTTTGTTTTCCACCTGTTGTTGATTGTTTTGATCTAGTTCTTTTAATTGGTTATTCACTCCCATCCATGAAAATGTACCTGCGACTACAACACTTAATCCTACTATTACGTATATACCTTTTGTCTTTAAAAAATTATTATTATATTTTTTAATTTTATACTGCTTCATTGTTTATACCTCCATTTGTATTTTGCACATAACAAAGTTATTTTATTCTATTAATTTATTATTTTTTTTGTATATATTTTTTATAATGGTTAAACTAATAAAAAAAGGAGTGTAAAAATGGTAATTACAAAAGAGGAATATAAAAAACTTACTGAAGAATATTCTGAAAATTCAAAAACAATAAAAAATTGTTTTTTCGCCTTTTCAATAGGCGGTTTAATTTGCACCTTAGGACAACTTTTTATAAACATATCTTTATCAATGGGAATGAGTAAAATAGATAGCAGTACAATTGCTTCAATAATACTTATTTTTTTATCCGCATTAATTACAGGTCTAGGATTTTATGATAATATAGCTAAATTAGCTGGTGCAGGTACCTTAGTCCCAATTACAGGATTTGCCAACGCTATAACATCGCCTGCTTTAGAGTTTAAAAGTGAAGGTTATATCCTAGGCTTAAGTGCAAAGCTTTATATAATAGCAGGTCCTGTTATAACATATGGTATTTCATCCTCTATTATATATGGTTTTATAATTTTAATTTTTAATATTAGGTAGGTGTCATATGGCATATAAAATTGGTAAAAGAACAATGGGCTTTAATATAAATCCATCAATTAAAGCTTTTGCCTCAATAGTAGGTAAAAAAGAAATGGAAGGACCTTTAAGAGATTATTTTGATATCGTAAATAAAGATACAACCTTTGGTGAAAAAACTTGGGAAAAAGCGGAAAGTAAAATGCAAGAATTAGTTGTACAAAAAGTTTTAGATAAAGCAAATTTACAACCATGTGATATAGATTATATATTTGCAGGAGATTTACTAAACCAGTGTATTGCATCATCTTTTAACATCCGTCAATTAGACATTCCATTTGTGGGGCTTTATGGTGCTTGCTCAACAATGGCTGAAAGTCTTTGTATGGCATCTGTATTTATAGATAATGGCTCGAGTAATTATTGTATAGCTTTAACATCTTCACATTTTTGTACCGCCGAAAGACAATTTCGACTCCCTCTTGAGTATGGTAGTCAACGTACCCCGACATCACAATGGACGGCAACAGGGTCAGGGTCAACCATTTTATCAAAAACAGGCGATGGTCCATATATAAAATCAATAACAATAGGTAAAATTCGTGACTTAGGTATTAAAGATGCTAATAATATGGGCGCTGCTATGGCTCCATCTGCTGCTGATACAATAAAAGCATTTTTAGACGATACCAAAACAAAGCCTCAAAACTATGATTTAATTATAACAGGTGACTTAGGGTTAGTTGGGTCAGCCTTATTAATAGATTTACTAAAAAGAGATGGTTATGATATATCTTCGCTTCATAAAGACTGTGGTCTTTTAATTTATGATACAAAAAGACAAGACGTACACGCTGGTGGAAGTGGTTGCGGATGTGCAGGTAGTGTTTTAAACTCATATATACTAAAAAATATGGTTGATAAAAAAATTAACAACATTTTATTTATAGCAACTGGCGCTTTATTAAGTCCAGTAAGTACCCAGCAAGGCGAAAGCATTCCATCTATTTCACACCTTTTGCATATCTCAAATAGTATCGAGGGGGCCTAACATGGATTATTTAAAATCATTTATAATAGGCGGCTTAATTTGTTTAGTAGGTCAAATTTTAATAGATAAAACAAAACTTACACCTGCTAGAATTTTAAGCTCTTTTGTTGTTTTAGGAGTTATCTTATCTGCCCTTGGAATTTATGGCGATTTTGCCAAATGGGCAGGTGCTGGTGCAACAGTCCCATTAACAGGTTTTGGTCATTTATTGGCAAATGGTGTTAAAAATGCTGTTTTAGAAAAAGGTTTGATGGGCGCTTTATCTGGTGGTATGACAGCCGCCGCGTCTGGTCTCTCTGCTGCTATATTTTTCGGGTTTTTATCTGCACTTATATTTAAACCTAAAGATAAAGCTTAATTAATTTCAGTACTTTTATTTAAAAAATTTATATAAAAGTACTTTATATATACATTAAGTCAATAAAAAGCCTACAAATTAAACATTTGTAGGCTTTTTATATAATTTTAAAAAATAAACTTAATTTATTTAAAAAATATTATTTATTCTTTTGTGCTTTTTTCACAGCTAAAATACGTTGCATTTCATTATAACAAATCATATATGCTTCATCTACACCCATACCAGGTTTAGCTAAAATTTGTACTGGTTGAGTAGCCATTGCCACATTTATACAAACTTGTGCAGATCTATCAGTTTCGTTACAACTTCCTCCTTGATATGCCCCAACACCTTTTTCTTTACAGTAAATAACAGCTTCAACTGTATTATTAATTCCACCTAAATCTGGAGTTTTTATTTGTATCATATGTCCCGCTTTATTATCTGCAAAATATTTAATATCTTCTAATGTGTTA
The DNA here is from genome assembly GCA_051658665.1 of Oscillospiraceae bacterium. GTDB lineage: Bacteria > Bacillota > Clostridia > Oscillospirales > Ruminococcaceae > JBOFNA01. The sequence goes on along the minus strand of JBOFNA010000142.1, from coordinate 5,207 downwards.
CACCACTCATCTGCAACAACCTCAACTTTAATATTTCTATCATCTAACTCTTTTGTTAAGTTTTTCAAAGCAATCATTTGTGTTTCTCTATCATTTAAATCTATTGGCCCTTCAACTCTTAATTTAAAAGGACTAACGATATTAGATAATTTTTCTAAATATGTATCCATACCTTTAAAATTATCTTCACCAAATGCAACACCAATTGTGCCGTACACATCTAAATGTATAAAAGGCTCATAATCGTCTTCACTTCTCAATGATACTATTCTATTTTTAAGCCATATTAGATACTCCTCTAAAAGTTCACCTTTTTTACCAAGCTTAGTTTCAACATTATTTATTAACGCATGAGGCAATACTTGTGCCCCTTTCATTATCATTTTATCAGCATTTTCATACCTATTATCTCCAGATTGTGTGAAAATAGGTATCTCTAAATCTGTGACAACTGTTCCGTACTCATCAGCAATAACATCACACATAAGTTTTCTATTGGCTTTTGACACAGCATCAAGTATCGCTTGTGTTACGCCATACCTAATTGCTGTATGTAAGGTTTTACCTTCAATTTTTAAGTTATCAACATATTCTGCTAACACTCTAAAGTTATTTGCATCTTTACCAACCAATAATGGTTTAACATGCTTATTTATTACAGGTATAAAATCCTCTGCCAAAAACAATGAGTCTCTACCAGCAGCACCACTATATTGTACAGCCACACAATCACCATAAGCAATTTGATTGTCTTCTAAAACAATCATTACAGATATAGCTTCTCCAGCCTGTCTTATTGCCTTAAATCCACTAGTTAAAGGTTTTCCTAAATAGGCAGCTCCATCACTTTTTGCTCCGTTTTTCATGGCTTTTTGGTCATCAAAATAAAAACCTGTTCTTCCCTTTGAGCATATTACATCAATAATTTTCATTTACTTTTCTCCTTAATAAATATTTACGGTTTACCTACCAATGTTCCTTTACTTATAGCATATACATCATCAATAACCATTTGAAAAGATGCTTTTCTATTTTCAGATGTTGCTCTCTCTTCAATTTTTTGTTTGTTAAAATCAATTAAATTTTTATTAAAAGGAACAGACGCTACATGTAGCATTCTTATAGCTCCATTAATATCTCTAGCTGGTAACATTTTACCTGCATTAAATTTACTTGGTGCAAATGGGATATCAATAACCCCAGACTCAAACCCTCTAACAATACCTACTGCAATATCCCCATTGCCTAACTCAAAACATTTATCTACAATACACCTTGTTTCTTCCTTTATAATGTTTTTTTCAAAATCTAAATCATTTGAGTTTACCATATTTTGATCTCGTAACATTGATATAATTTGTTTTGTAGTTCTAAGACCTTGAGCATTTGCCTGCATAGTAGGTACGCCCATAGATTCATGTGGTGTTTTAACAATTACCTTTGTAGCTTTAGATAAGGCTGCAACTGTGCTACCCCATGATATTACACCAAAAGCTTTCGCTTCGTCTTGTGGAAAACCACCCATCCATTGATGTAAAACTGTAGTTACTGTGCAATCGTTATACCCATATTTACATAAATACTCTTCTGTTAATTCTTCCAATGTTCTAATTGCTGCAACATCTTGAATTAAATTTCCACATTGTCCATATCCAACTGTAATATTTTTAACGCCCTGTTCTGCAGCCAATAAACTTTCTATAATAGCAACACTATGAGATATGCAAGGAGGTACTAAAGTCCCTGTTAAAGGTCCAAAAGGTTCTCTGTTTATTTTTATGCCTGCTTCTTCATAAATACCAGTTAACCTATCTACGTATTTCCAATCGGTAATAGTCTTCTCTAATAATACATTTTTTGAATAAGGTATATTATAAGATATAGCTCCACCTTCATAGCTTGTAAATCCACCTGATAAGGTTATCTCTGTTAAAAGCCTAGCATCTGGTGTACCGTGTCTAACTTGTAATGGTATGTCTAAATTTTCAATTAAATATCTACACCCATCAACACCATGATTTACAGCAGGAAACCCATTTAACATAGATGTTCCTGTCTTTAAAGACTCTTCTATACCTATTTTCGCCTCTTCATACCTATTTTGTCTTGTATAGCTATCAATAGTTGTAGGTAAAAGATCCGCTTCACCTTCATTTTGTAAGTATTTCAAAAGCTCCGTATGTTTATCAATTAAAGCAACCCCAGCTCTAGGTTGTATTAATGTTCTGCCCTCTTTTTTTGCCTTATTTAACTTATTTGTAAAAATTTTAGTTTCAGGTAAACTTTTATGATAACTAAAAGCCTCTTCTAAATTAACTTTACTACCCGTTGACCATTGATTAAGGACATCTTCTCTAAGTTTGTAAAAGTGGTCATCTGATAATCTTTTAAAATTAATTTCCATAAGGTATTAACTCCTTTTTCATTATTTTAATAGCAACATCTGGGTATTTCTGGCTTAACAGTCCCATTGCTGCCAATATATATTTTTTATCTACCAAAATATTTGCGTTTTCAGGCTTTAATGATTCAGGTGTATCTAAAGTATAAAACCCATGTTTTACTACTTCGCAAACATTTTCATTATAAATAATGGACCCGCCTGTTACAACCATTTTTTTTATTTTCGTTAAGTCTTTACCTTCTTGACTAAAAACTTTGCCAATTGGTGTAAAAACTTCATTTAAAATACCTGCATGCCTTGTTAGTGAAATGAAAACTGACATAGAAGCTAATGCAAAATCTAATTTTTTCAACTCATCAGTATTTGGTAGCATTTCAGTATTTTCAGAAAGTAAATTTATTAAATCTCCACATTTTTCTTCATCTAACCCAGATACTTCAGCTATTTTTTTCAAACCAACAACATCTACAATACCCTTAATGCTATACCTCATACCAATGTCACCTTCAACAGTTCTTTTACTATAAGGTTCGGTTAAACCTTTGATAATAGTATTAGGGTTAACTGGCCTAGGGTCAGATATAGAGTAAACATCTGTAGTTGCTCCACCTATATCAACACAAACAAGTTCACCTATACCTTCTTCAGTTTCTGTCCCTAAAGATAAAATATTCATCGCCCTTAATATAGCTGACGGAGTAGGCATTATAATATCTGACAAAACTTTTAACGCTTTACTCAACCCTTTTGCGTATATAATCTTTTCTAAAAAAATTTTCCTTATACACTCTTGGGTAGGCTTTATATTTAAAATATCAAAATTAGGTAAAACATTTTCGCAAACAAAAACCTCTTTACCTTTTTCTTCCAATATTCTTTTACATTGTTCACTACAGCTTCTATTACCTGCAACAACAATTGGTATATCTATATCTAAATCGGCAATATTTTTACTGTTTTCCAAAATGCAATTACTATTTCCACCATCAATACCACCAGTTAAAAGAATAATGTCAGCATTAGCTTTTTTTATTTCTTCTAAATCATCTTTAGTTAAATAATGAGAAAAAACCTTTAAAACTTTTGCCCCAGCACCTAAAGATGCTTGTTTAGCTGCGCTGGTAGTCAAGTCTTGGACTAAACCACTTGTTATCATTTTCAAACCGCCAGCTGCTGATGAGCAAGCAAAAATTTCACAAAATTTTATACCATTTATTTGTTTATCTAAAATTGACAAAGCATTATTTAAACCATCATTTATATCTGTTTCTACAGTGGTATAACTACTTGCTGTCCCTATAATTATTGCATTTTCTATATCAACAACTGTAATCTTTGTATAAGTGCTACCAAAATCAATTAGTAAAACAAACTTTTCACCTACCATTTAAACTATACCCAAATCTTCTTTCATGTGTTTTATTGTAACATCCGGCAATGTTCCAGGAGGATAAACTCTGTTAAACCCCATTTCTTTAAACCTTACTTCAACTTCTTCAAAAGGCTGTTTGCCAACTACAATATTCCCACCTACATAAATCAAAATATCTTTAAGACCTGCTTCGTCGCACTTATCTCTAAGACCTTTACAATCTAGTTCACCATGGCCATAAAGAGATGAAACTACAATAACATCTGCATTTGATTCAATTGCTGCATTTATATATTCTCCTTGAGATACTAAAACACCTAAATTGATAACATTAAAACCAGCCTCAGTAAAAGAGTGGTTTAATATTTGGTTTCCAACAGCGTGTACATCTGCACCTATTACTCCTAAAACTAAAGTTTTTTTACTCATAAAAACTCCCTCTCGCTTTAAACCTTAAAAGTCATTGTTATATATCAATATAATAATTATATATATATTTTATGTTTTTCGACTTATTAATTATACAAAATATATATAAGTTAACTAAAAATTATTATATTTTAATCTGTTTTCACTTAAATTATAATAATTCTTACTGTCACACATTTTTCAAATAATTTTCTTGTCCTTCTATATACAAATTATTTCCATCTTTATCTATAAGAACAACTACTGGCATTTTTTCTACAGTTAACTTTCTAATAGCTTCAGCACCTAGATCATCGTAAGCCACTATTTCTGATTTTTTTATGCATCTAGACAATAATGCGCCGGCACCACCAATAGCACCAAAGTAAACAGCTTTATGTTTTTTCATGCATTCTATAACAGTTTCGCTTCTTTTTCCTTTGCCTATCATTCCTCTAAGTCCTTTTTCTATTAACGAAGGAGTATACTCATCCATTCTATAACTTGTTGTAGGTCCTGCTGACCCAATTACTTGACCATCTTTAGCAGGTGTTGGACCAACATAGTAAATAATAGCATTTTCTATATTAAAAGGTAGCTCTTCACCTTTTTCGCAAAGTTCAATAAGTCTTTTATGGGCAGCGTCTCTCGCTGTATAAATAACTCCTGAAATTAAAACTTGATCGCCACATTTTAATTTATCAGCTTCTTTATCTGTAAAAGGTGTAGTTACTAAAATATCCATTTTATAATCTCCTAAATAATAGCCTCTGCGTGTCTTGTTACATGACAATTTATGTTAACAGCCACTGGTAGTCCAGCTATATGTGTTGGCATATACTCTATATTTACTGCCAAAGCAGTAGTTTGCCCACCAAAACCTTGTGGCCCAATGCCTAATTTATTTACTTTAGTAAATAAATCTTTCTCTAAATCACTATAAAGTTTGTCACAGTTATAACTACCTAAAGGTCTCATTAAAGCTTTTTTTGATAAAAATGCAGCTTTATCAAAATTACCACC
>JBOFNA010000141.1:0-4079 GCA_051658665.1 Oscillospiraceae bacterium | reverse complement strand
CGATAGCACTTACAATTAATTTTAAAGCATCTTCATCGGAAGCTAAATTAGGTGCATATCCACCTTCATCTCCTACGCCAGATAAAAGACCTTCATCTTTCAAAACTTTACCTAGTGTATGGAAAATTTCAGTACCCCAACGTAAAGCCTCTGCAAAGTTTTTAGCACCAACTGGTGTTATCATAAATTCTTGAATATCCAAATTATTATTTGCGTGTAAGCCACCGTTTATGATATTCATCATAGGAACAGGTAAACAACAAGCATTAACTCCACCTATATATTTATAAAGAGGAAGGTTAACAGCTGCAGCACCAGCTTTTAAACAAGCAAGAGAAACGGCTAGAATTGCGTTGGCACCTAACTTTTCTTTGTTTTTTGTGCCATCTAAATTTATTAAAAACTCATCTATTTCTACTTGGTTTAAAACAGACATGCCTTTTATTTTGTCGTTTATAATTGTATTTACATTATTAACAGCATCCATAACACCTTTACCTAGGTAAACAGATTTGTCGCCATCTCTTTTTTCATTTGCTTCGTAAATACCAGTAGACGCACCAGATGGAACTATTGCTGAGGCCATTATGCCATTTTCTAATATAACGTCTGCCTCAACTGTTGGATTACCTCTAGAGTCTAAAACTTGTCTTGACCTTACTTCTTTAATTCTAAAATTCATTATAATACCTCTTTCGAATATATCTAAAAATTTATTTTACTTGTTAACATTATAACATTAAAAAAAAAAAAAATAAACAAAAAAATTTAACATTAATTTCTGTGGATTTAAATTATTATCTAACCAATAATAAAATTGAGAAAGGTAAGGATATATTATGGGAAAAATAAAAAAAATTACATTGGCGTTTTTAATTTCTTCTTATTTTGTTATTTGTTTATTAATTATAAACTTAATTTTCTATAGCTTAACCAAGACTAATGAAAATAAGTCTAAAACTATAAATAATACAACAGACAATATACCGAAGGAGCAACAAAATAAATATGAAGACTCTTTAAAATCTTTTTCAAATGATTTAGTAGTTTGGGGACCTGGAAAACAAAAAAACGATCTAAATCAACCTGTCGGACCTTTAATACTTGAAGAGAATTATAAAGATTACAACTGTTCTTTTATAGATAATACTGACGAAAAAAAAATTTATTTGACTTTTGACAATGGTTATGAAAATGGATATACCACTAGTATTTTAGACACACTTAGAGAGAAAAATATTAAAGCTGTATTTTTTTTAACTTATGATTACGTTAAAGATAATGTAGATTTGGTAAAAACAATGATACAAGATGGACATAAAATAGGTAACCATACTTATTATCACTCTTCTTTACCAAATGTATCAAGTCAAAAAGCTGTGGATAATATACAAAAACAACACGATTATGTTAAAGAGAATTTTGGGTTTGAGATGGACCTTTTTAGGTTTCCTATGGGTGAATTTAGTGATAGAACTTTAAAGTTGGCTGAAGATATGGGTTATAAAACTTTATTTTGGAGTTTTGCTTATAAAGATTGGGACGAAAAAAAACAAATTGGACCAGAAAAAGCTTTAAATGCAGTTAAAAATGGGTTGCACCCAGGAGCCATTTATTTATTACACTCAGTTTCTAAAGATAATGCAGAAATTTTAGGCGATTTTATTGATTATGCTATTGAGCAAGGTTATAATTTTCAATTAATGTAGATGGTTTAGCGAATAATATTTGTAATATAAAATAAAAAAGCACACTTTAAAAAGTTTTAAGTTAGTGTTTGAAACAACGAGACAATTTTATAGCAATAACTTAATTATAAGGCTAAATATGAAAGACCAGGCTCAAGGATTATACCTTAAGTCTGGTCTCTTTTTATGCATTTGTTTTTTACTTGAATTTTATATTTAAAATCTAATTTATTATGTTGAAAAGATTATGATTTACAAGAGTTATGAAATAAATTATATCGTCAATTATTATTATGTCGTTTGATAGTTTTAAAGATAATACTTAATTAGATATCTGATTAAATGTTACTTTGTATCTTAACCAAATATGTATTTTAAGAAAAGTCAAATGCATATGATTTCATTTAAGGGTCAGAAATAGTTTCAATAAAAATATAATTTGCGTAAAACATTTATTGCTTATGTGTGCATTGACATAGATAATTATACATTAATTAAAATAATTTAAATATTTGAAATTTACAAAACGAAAAGTGGTACTAAAATTATATGAGAGTTAGCTAGAAATCATTAATTTATAAGGAATAAGATGCTGATGTAAACATAGTGAAATGTATTGAATAAATTATTAATTTAATTTGATAAGTTTCACTAAAGTTACTTAAATAAATTCGGCATAGTCGATGAAACGACTATGCCGAATTTATTAAGAGGTGATAAACACCTATATCGCAACCTTAAGGCGCGGATTTATATTTTAATTATATTGTTATCTTTGAACTCGGCCTGAACCGTCACCTTTAGCAAGTTTTAAAACTTCATCTACAGTTACTAAGTTAAAGTCACCTTCAATAGCATGTTTTAAACAACTAGCTGCAACTGCAAAATCTACAGCTTCTTGCATTGGTAATTTATTTAGTAATGCACAAATAAAACCACCAGCAAAACTATCACCGCCGCCTACACGGTCAACAATATGAACAAGGTATTGTTTACTAAAGTAGTATCCATTACCGTCATATATCATAGCTGCCCAGTTGTTGTCATTAGCAGAAATAGAACCACGTAATGTAAACGCAACTTTATCGAAGTTAAATTTTTCAGCTAATAATTTAGCTGCTTCTTTGTATCCTTCGTGATTTAGTTTGCCAGTTGTTATATCTGTATTAGATGCTTTTATATCAAATATGTCTGCTGCATCTTCTTCATTTGCGATACATACATTAACATATTTCATTAATTTACTCATTGTTTCTTTAGCTTCTTGTTTTGACCATAGATTGTTTCTATAATTTAAGTCACATGATACAGTGATGTTTTTTTCTTTACATACTTTTAAAGCATCTTCACAAATATCAGGTAAATTTCCGCCTAAAGCTGGAGTAATACCAGTAAAGTGGAAAAACTCAACGCCGTCTAAAATTGAGTTCCAGTCAAATTCTGATCTTTCGGCTAGTCCTATTGCTGAGTAGGCTCTGTCATAAACAACTTTTGAAGGTCTTTGAGATGCGCCTTTTTCTAAGTAGTAGATACCAACTCTTTCGCCACCTCTAACAATTTCGCTTGTATTAACACCGTATTTTCTTAATGAATTTACAGCTGCTTGACCAATTTCATGTTTAGGTAATTTTGTTACAAAACGAGCGTCAAATCCATAGTTTGATAATGAAACCGCAACATTTGCCTCTCCACCACCGTATGTACCTCCAAAGGTCTCAGCTTGTGAAAACCTTAGATAACCTTGTGGTGCAAGTCTTAACATAATTTCACCAAAAGTAACAACTTTTTTCATAATATTAACTCCTCTTTATTTTTTTTGTACTAAATGATACGCAAAACCACCAATTTCTTTTTCGAAATATATGGCGATAAGTTTATCATCTTTGTATTTTGCTGAATCTTCTATAAATGTGTATCCTTGAGATTTGAAAAATGACATAGCCCTTTTTACGTCGTTAACAGTTACTGCTACGTGACCATTTTTACCATAATAAGGTGTTTTCATTACTTCGAACTCATTACCTACAAAAATAGAACTATTTCCTTTTTTTGTTTCTGTTAATGTTAATTTAGATATTTCGTTGGATATTGCGTCACAATTACTTTCGTTTTCAGCATTTATACCAATGTGTCCTAATTTTATGCCTAAAACTGTTTTCATTGCTCTTTTACATATTGCTGTAATTTCTTCGTAGTTACCTGTTTTAACTAACTCATCTGTAACCATAAAGCTACCACCACAAGCGATTATTTTGTTAAATGATAAGTAATCATTTATGTTACTCTCACTTATACCTCCTGTCGGCATAAATTTAAGTTGTGGAAAAGGTCCCGCTAATGCCTTGATCATTTTTATGCCGCCAGCTGTTTCAGCTGGAAAAAATTTTACAG
>JBOFNA010000140.1:0-3868 GCA_051658665.1 Oscillospiraceae bacterium | reverse complement strand
AGATATATGCAGAAAAGATTATAATATCATAGTCTTCGTTAGTTAAAGCATCTATTATTTCATTGTACCTATTATTTATTGAAACCTCTAAAAAGTTTATATTAATATTATCTTTAACATTATCCTTAATATATTTACTTAAGCATCTTATAGCTAAGTTACTGTGTATGTATTTTGAGTTTATACCAACTAATAATACATTTAAATTTTTATTCATTTTTTAATACCTCTCAATCAATTATATAAGACATAGTTTATTATGTCAAAGACAACATAAATAAAAGTTTGAATTTATATTATTTCAGATAATATTTATAATTAATTTTTACAAATACTATTGATTTTTTAAAAGTATGAATATATAATGTATTTAGCACTTAAAATTTCAAGTGCTAAATACATTATATAAAATATCAAAGAAAAGGAGTTTTTGTATGAACATAAAACCATTGTTAGACAAAGTTGTTTTAAAGTCAACAGAAGCTATAGAGAAAACAAAAAGTGGCATTATTTTAACTGGAAGTGCAAAAGAAAAACCACAGGTATATGAGGTGTTAGCAGTTGGTACAGGTGGCTTTGTAGATGGTCATGAAGTTAAAATGATTTTAAATTGTGGAGACAAGGTTCTGTTAAACAAATACGCAGGCACTGAGATAAAAATAGGCGATGAAGAGTGTATTATAGTACGTCAATCTGAAATATTAGCAGTTGTAGAAATTTAGGAGGTTATTTTTTATGGCAAAACAAATTATATATGGCGAAGAAGCAAGGAAAGCACTTAGTGCTGGTATAGATAAATTAGCAAACACTGTAAAAATTACATTGGGACCAAAAGGTAAAAATGTTGTTTTAGATAAATCTTTTGGTTCACCACTTATTACAAATGATGGTGTAACAATAGCAAAGGAAATTGAACTTGAAGATGCTTTCGAAAACATGGGAGCACAATTGGTAAAAGAAGTTGCAACAAAAACTAATGATGCAGCTGGTGATGGTACAACAACAGCCACATTATTGGCTCAGGCGTTGGTTAGAGAAGGCATGAAAAATGTTGCAGCAGGCGCAAACCCAATGGTACTTAAAAAAGGTATTGAAAAAGCTGTAATTGTAGCAGTAGAAGAAATTGTAAAAAACTCAAAAACATTATCAGGTACAGACGATATAGCTAGAGTAGCTACTATATCATCAGCAGATGAGTTTGTTGGTCAATTAATAGCTGAAGCAATGGATAAGGTAACATCTGATGGAGTTATTACTATAGAAGAGTCAAGAACGGCACAAACATACTCAGAAGTTGTTGAAGGTATGCAATTTGATAGAGGATATATTTCTCCATATATGGTTACAGATACAGAAAAAATGGTTTCTGAAATTGATGACGCATATGTATTAATTACAGACAAAAAGATATCTTCAATTCAAGAAATTTTACCGCTTTTAGAACAAATCATGCAATCTGGAAAAAAACTTGTTATAATTGCAGATGATGTTGAAGGTGAAGCGTTAGCAACATTAATAGTAAATAGGTTAAGAGGCACATTTACTTGTGTAGCAGTTAAAGCGCCAGGTTTTGGTGACAGAAGAAAAGAAATGTTACAAGACATTGCTGTTTTAACAGGCGGACAGGTAATAAGTGACGATATTGGACTTGAACTATCAGAAACTAGCGTTGATATGTTAGGTAGAGCAAGACAAGTTAGAATTGAAAAAGAAAATACAATAATTGTTGATGGCGCTGGAGATAAAAAAGAGATTGCAAATAGAGTAAACCAAATAAAAGCACAAATGGATAATAATACATCTGAGTATGAAACAGAAAAGTTAGCTGAAAGGTTAGCAAAACTTTCAGGCGGTGTAGCTGTAATAAAAGTAGGTGCAGCAACTGAAATAGAAATGAAAGAAAAAAAATTAAGAATAGAAGATGCATTGGCAGCAACAAAAGCAGCAGTAGAAGAAGGTATTGTCGCAGGTGGAGGTACCGCTTTATTGAATGTATCTAATGTTGTTAAAAGTTTAATAGATACTTTAAAAGGTGATGAAAAAACAGGTGCATCAATAGTTTTAAGGTCACTTGAAGAGCCAATTAGACAAATAGCTATTAACTCAGGGTTGGAAGGGTCTGTAATTATAGACAAAATTCAATCAGCAAATAAAGCAGGATTTGGGTTCGATGCATATAACGAAAAATATGTAGATATGATAGAGGCTGGTATTGTTGACCCAACTAAAGTAACAAGATCAGCACTACAAAATGCAGCATCTGTTGCAGCAATGGTTTTAACTACTGAGTCTTTAGTATCAGATATTAAATCATCTGATACTGCTATGCCTAATATGGGGATGCCAGGCGGAATGCCACCTATGATGTAATTTTCACTTAAATTTAATATATAATAAAAAGTTCACTTTAAAAGTGGGCTTTTTATTTTTATATTGTAGCAAGTTTAAATAATTTGTATAAATAAATATTATTGTCTAAAACTATTGAAAAGGAGTGATTATATAAATAAGAAAATAACTATACTTTGTTTTTCAGTTTCATTAATGTTTGTTTTTTTATCCTTTAGGGTGTACTTTTTAAGTACATCAGATTATTTAAAAACAATGGCTGAAAATCAAAATAGAATATCATTTATTATATCAAATGACAGAGGAAATATTTACGATAGAAATTATAAAAAGCTTGTTAATAATCAAAAAAAATATAAAGGAATATTAGATGAAGACTTTAAGGATCCTTTAAAATTGTATCCATTTTTAACAGATAAAAACTATTTTATAAAAAATTTACCTAATAAATTTCCTTATATGGTAGATTTAGATTATGGAAACTTCAAAATAGATGGTGTAAACACTTTTATTTATGAGGATAGGTATTCTACTAATCAAATAATGCCACATTTAATTGGTTATATAGATAAAGATAATAATGGAGTAGTTGGTTTAGAAAAAGCTTATAATACATTTTTAACTAAAGATATTTACACATCAAAGGTTCAGTATAACGTTACAGGTAGAAAAAATGTTATTAAAGGTAGTAAAAAAATAATAAATGAACAAGAAAACAAAGGTATTATAACAACAATAGATAAAGATATCCAAGAAATTATTGAGAAAATAGGAAATGAAAAAATAGAAAAAGGCTCAATACTTATAACTGATAGTAAAAGCAATGAGATTATATCTTCAGCTAGTTTTCCTGCATTTGATCCAAATAATGTTGAGAATTATATTAAAAATGAAGATGGAGCACTTATAAATAGAGTGTTAACACCGTATACAGTGGGGTCGACATTCAAACTTTTAATTGCAGCTGTAGCTTTAGAAAACAATGTATCGCCTAAAATTAGATATAATTGTACAGGAAGTATAGAAATGTATGGACAAGTTTACGGGTGTCATAATAGGAGAGGTCACGGGGTTTTGAATTTAAATTCTGCACTTGAGCAATCGTGCAACCCTTATTTTGTTAATTTAATTAAATTTATAAAAGAAGATAGTCTATATAGTATAGCGAAGATTATAGGATTTGGCGAACAAATAAATCTAGGAAAAGACATGAAAGCGCAAGGTGGAGTTTTGCCAACAGTTAAAGAATTGGAAAATAAAGGTGAAAAAAGCAGTTTTTCCTTTGGACAAGGTAAACTTATGAGTACACCATTACACATTAACAATTTGGTTCATGTGATAATAAATGATGGATATTTAATTGACCCAACATTTATGTTAGGTGAAGTATACTCAACAGCAGGAGAGATACCTTCAATTAAAAACACACCTAGAAAAATTTTTTCTAAAGAAACTGCCGATTTTTTAAAGAAATCTATGGGTGGTGTAATTAATGTTGGTACGGGTAAGTTTGCTAATC
>JBOFNA010000139.1:0-6684 GCA_051658665.1 Oscillospiraceae bacterium | reverse complement strand
AGTGCGTGTTTACCCATTCCCCAGTACCTCCGCATCAGCAAGGAGGGCGGCATAATTTGCCGGATCGATTTTCGACAGCTTATCCGCACCATATTTTTGAAGCAGTGCGCGAACATCGGCTGTAAAACCCGCGCGGGATTTGTCTGCCAAAACCGCTCTTACTTCTTCAAGCCGGATGGTCTTTGGTTCTGGCGCTGCGTGAGCCGATTCAGCATGCGTTTCGGTGCCACCGCTGAATAAATCAGCCAAGGTATCTGCAACACCGATTAGTGCATCACCACATTTGCGCAGCTCTTCGACAGCAAGTGCCAGTTCGCTCATTTTGCTCATAGCATTTTCCTCCTTCCAATGATTGGCTCTGCCCGACAAGTCTTGATAGATTTCTCGCCAGACGCTTTGACACCACGCTAATTGCCGTTAGCAATTCGATGAGTTCTTCATCGCGGGTATCTGTGTAATGAACATTGTTTTGCATCTTTTAACCTCCAGTCCGAGGGATGTTATCTGCTCCCTTAAACTCCAAAGGACAGAAATGTTTGTTTTGAGTACCGAAACGAGAAAATATTTTTTCAGTAACTCGCCCTCAACTGTCAAAGGACAGAAGAGAACGGTTTGAGTACTGAAATTAGCGATAATTTTTCAATCTCTCGTAAAGCTGTTCAAATAGCCTTGCCTTTCGCTTATTGACGCCTTTTTGTGAAAGGCCAACGGCATCAGCAATTTCACGTTCTGAAGCACCGTCACTAAAAAGTTTGATGATTAACTGGTTGTCTGGGGCGAGTTCTGATACAGCCGCCCACAATTCTTCTAATAGAAGTGCGTCCTCTAAAATTTGCTGAGGATCTGCTGCTTTTGAGTCAGCTGGTAGATACCCAGATTCTTCAAAGCTGTCTAGTGATAGCACACTGCCTGTGCGGTCATGTGGGCATTGGCTACAATCCTCTTCACAGCGTTTAATACTGCCTTTGCCGTTGCTGATAGAGCAGCGTTTGGCGCGCTCTTTACTTTTGTGTTCTTTCCATAGAGGTTGTTTGTAGGCACGGTAGACCTCCTCCGTTACGGGAACTTGTTGACCTTCGATTGGCAAATAATACTGTTTTTTCATTGCTTGTCCTTTCCGCCTGGTAGCGGGGGGCAAAAAATAAAAATAGAGCCTGTGCAACTCGTTACACAGACCCTTAGTGCCTGAAAATGGGCGCAAAAAGGAAAGGGTATCGAATTTGCCGACCACACTTTAGTAAGCGTGGTCGGCAAATTCGTATCCTCGGCCCTAATGCATTTCAGGCTGTTAGATGATTTATTGTGGTTTTAGAGAACAAGGGTTTTCCGCTAAATACGTATTAATAACTTTTTACAACTCGCTTCGTGCAAGGGGATTGTTTATTGTACAGAAGTGTGATATAATAATAAAATTGAGTCTGTTTTTAGCTGTTAATCTTCGATTCCTTAACCACAACTTGATGATACCAATCTTAAAAGGGACTTGAAATTGGTACAGAAGGGACTAATGGGACTAGCGAAGGGACTTTTATTCAGGAGGTGATTCATATCGAGTTTTCTCGCTATTGTGGAAATATTTATCCGATCTGCTCCGATGTGCAGAGCCAAGGAATGTTCGTAAGCAAGCTATTTGCTGCAGGAGGCAGTACGTCATTTTCTACTACAGCGTCATCAGATAAGGAGTACCAAAAGAAACTGTGTAACGGGTCAAAACCTTTAACGCAGAAACTCAAGAGTTCTTTTCCTAGAGATTTAAACCAAGACACAGTTTCGGATTTATTGAAAAAGCACATTAAAGCCGAAAAGGTCCGTGATGTAATGACGGCATTTGCCATTCCGATATCCGCCAAAGAGGATATCTCCATACTTGCAAAGGCATTGGCTGAACAGTTTCGACTTCTTATTGAAAGCGTTGAAAATGATGTTGATGACATCGTTGCGGCAGAATATCAACGGCTACTAAGTAACCCGACAGCGATGGGGATTGCAACAACTCCTAAAACGCCACTGTATACGGATGATAATGCGTGGGTTTTGGATTTCATCCCCGAACGTCGATATACACTAAAATGCTATGACGAGTTTCAGTACACATGGCATATCAGAAATAATGGAAAACAAATATGGAGAGGTAGAAAATTCTGCTTTATCAATTCGACAGAGGTGAGACCTCGTACATCGGAGAATTGCATTAATATTCCTGACGTCTCTCCGGGTCAAGACATAAAAATAGCCGCGAACTTTGACGCTCGCGGCTTTGAGGGGCTTTTCAATTGTATTTGGGAAATGCAAGATATAGATGGAAACAATTGCTTTCCTAATGATAAAAACTTATTCGTCATAACGCTAAATGTGGAATTCGAGTAACAAAATATGGAGGTTACAACGTGAGCGAGAAGAGCATTGAAAAATGGTCTACGTTAAAAGAAGCACAAGATTATCTTGGCGTTGGTCGAGAGACCATACTGCAATGGATTGCAAAAAGAAATATGCCTGCATACAAAGTTGGACGATTGTGGAAATTCAAGCTATCAGAGGTTGACGAGTGGATTCGTTCTGGTGGCGCAGATGAGAGAGTTATCGAAAAGGACAGTTAATTTTTGAGGAGGACGTCATGCAAGAACAACCTATCAGCAAGACACTAATTGATGAACAGTTTGATGGTGTTTTCGTCGAAATAGATCATTCCGAAGATCTCAAACTATTTAACCCTAATGAGTTGCGTATCTTTTGCTTGAACTTAGCAAACAATGCGTTTTCGTTTGATGCCTTGCAGGAGTTTTTGCTTGACAATATCGGTAGCTATGTTTTTTCAAGAGCCGAAATCGACGATTTGAAAATTGCAGGAAAGGACCGCGGTATAGACCTTAAGGCTCTTAGAGAAATGAATAAACACGGAACCCCAGATGAAAAAGGCACCGGTAATGAATTGGGGGAAATGCTGATTTACGCTTTCTTAGAACGTGTACTTGGAGCTCCTAAGCTATTAAGTAAAATCGAACTAACGTCTGCTGGGGGCGACTGCAAAAGTGATAGCGTTCATCTTCTTTCTCGCACTGACAGTAAAGGTGTGTATCATCAGATGGTATTTGGAACGTCAAACATCATCGGGGACCTCAGGGATGCTGTCGACTCCGCTTTTAACGCATTGCAAGAAATAAAGGCTGCAGGGGTTAAGGAATTACAACTTGTCGAAAAGACGATTTTTAACCGCTGCTTTGATGATGAAACCACAGAACGCATAAAGACGATTATACTTCCGAGTAAAGGTGTCAATTCTATACCAGAGCCCGCTTTTGGATTGTTTCTTGGATATACGCTGGGTCTTGATAAAACAAAATATCCAACTCGTCAATTCTGCGATGTAGCAGAAAAGAAGATGCAATCTGATATTGCGAAACATATTGATTATATCATTCAGAAGATCAACGCTCTTGGAATGACTGCATATTCCTTTTACATCTATGTACTTCCGCTGAATGATGCTGAAATCGACAAGAAGGCTATCATGAGTGATCTTTTGATGGGAGGTGCTTCTGGATGAGTGTTTTCCATGACGCAATGTTTGGAGAGAAAATCTTCAAGGATATCGTAGAGAATCCCTATTTAAACGAACTGTACGACAACATCCTCTACAACTACACAATACAGCTGTTCAAAGTAATGGAAGCTGAGCCAAAAGCGGTTAATATTCGTGATGCTTTGCGATTTGCGGACATTCTCTCGAAATCGACAGATGCAGAAAATTCGGATTTGCATAAGATTTGGGCACAATAGATGACCGCCCTTTTAAGATATATATACCCGCAAAACAAGGAGGTTGAGTATTTTCTCAGTTCGGTTTTATCTAATGTTGGAAACTACCGAGGTCTTGACCTTGTAAATGCACAATATAGTGGAGAAACCCTGCTCGATCGATTGTACACAAATTTCAGCAGAGAGCACTTAAGCATTCCTGGACAAGAAGAGGAGCATTTTTTCATAGCACAGAAAAATGTATATGACCGCATGAGCGACCCATATCTTAGCTTCTCTGGTCCTACATCAATGGGAAAGTCCTTTGTTATGCGAGTATTTTTAAAACAGCAGGTCGTGGCTGGTAAAAAGGCTAATTTTGCACTAATTGTTCCGACAAAGGCTCTCATTAATGAAGTTACGAGCAAAATCATTAATGACCTTAAATACTTGCTATCTGAAAAGGATTATCGCCTTGTTACATCTGCAGGGGCATTAGCTCTAAAGCAAAAGCGCAATTTTATATTCGTTCTTACGCCAGAACGATTGTTATATCTTCTTATTAGCAATCCCAAGATTCAGATTGATTACCTGTTTGTCGATGAGGCACATAAAATTTCTTCCAAGGACAAAAGGAGTGCTTTCTATTATAAGGTTGTCGATATGCTGGCTTCTCAAACGAATAAACCACATATTGTTTTCGCTTCTCCTAATATTCCTAACCCAGAGATTTATTTGAATCTCATTCCTGATTTGGAAGAAGCGGAAAATCAGTGCCTTACAACTTCATATACACCTGTCAGTCAGATGAAATATATGATTGATTTCGTTGAACACAAACTGTTTCTCCACAACAATTTCAATCACAATTTGGAGTTCGTTACAAAGATGAGTCCAAATGCTCGTTTAAGCGATATGATTCTCCATGTAGGCGAAAATTCACAAAATGTTATCTATTGCAGTTCAAAAAGTAATGCCATCGATTTTGCAAGACAATATGCAAATTATTTGAAACCGCTGGACGACAAGAGTTTATTGTCATTGGCAAGGGATATTAGAAATGAAGTTCACGGGGACTATTACCTTGCAGAGTTGATTTCAAAAGGTGTAGCTTACCACATAGGCTATCTTCCGTCGAATATCCGTATGCGTATTGAAGATTATTTCAAGCAGGGATTGATAAAGACGATGTTCTGTACTAGCACTTTGGTGGAGGGCGTTAATCTCCCTGCTGACAACCTTTTTATCACAAGCTACAAAAACGGACGTTCTAAAATGAATGCGGTAGACTTCAAGAATTTAGTCGGTCGTGTCGGTCGCATCGAGTATAACTTGTACGGCAATGTTTTTCTTGTGAGGTTAAATCCAGATCTTGAAAAAGAAAAATTCGTAGAACTACTTGATAAGGAAGTGCCAGTGCAACAACTATCTGTCGTTACGGAACTTTCTAAAAACCAGAAGAAGAAAATCATCGAATCGCTTCTTCAAGGAAACATAGAATTGCTAAAACACCCCAAAAGCCAGACGAATGATGAGTATGCCTTAATGCGTAAGTTTGCTTTAATTCTGCTAAGGGACATCACCGTAGGGCATGATAGCACTGTAAAGAAAGAATTCGAAGCATATTTGACAGATGATGTAGAAACCAATATAAGAAATGCCTTTGCTGATAAAGGGCAAAAACCTGATGATGACATCAATTTGTCTGTCGATCAATATCAGAATCTAACAAGTGCTGTTGAGAGAGGATTGGCTTACCCTCAGATAGGCGAAAAAGGTGTTGATTATGGCAATCTCGTAGAATTCTTAGAGCATCTGTGCCGAATTTTCAAATGGGAAATTTATGAGCGGCAAACTCTCGGCAAAACCAACAAACAAGGTGAGCATAGCCACTTGCGATTTTATGCGACCGTTTTGTGCCAGTGGATACAGGGGTATGGCTTAAGCAATATAGTGGTACGTGCTATTGAGCATAAAGAAAAGCACCCAGAGACTGGCGTATGGCTCAACAATTGGTGTGTAGCACCATATTACAACAATACAGTATCACATAAAAACTATGTAATCGCCGAGGCATTAAGTGTAATTGACAGCATAATCCTATTTAACTTTTCTAACTACTTTTTGCGTTTTTCGAGCGAATACAAGAAGTATCACCAATTAGAGTCGTTTGCAAACGATTGGTATGAATTCGTAGAATATGGGACAACTAATCCGCTGACTATCATGCTGCAACGAAGCGGGTTTTCGCGAGAGGCTTCTACCTACATAAAAGATCATCGCGACGAATATGTCACGGGAGAGGTGGAAGATCCGAAATTACGACTATCTCTTTTAGAATGTGGTGACAACAGCGTTCGTGCGGAAGCGTCAGATATAAGGTTTAATGTCCCAGAGCTATTTGTGGATAATGGAGCGTAACAAAAGATTTGATTAAAATGCACCAATCCCAGTAGATACAGTAACAGCAAATAAACGATATTTTAGGAGGAAAACATGATTACTACATTAAATGATTTTGTGAGGGAGTACGAAAAGATTTGTGATATGGGGTGGATTTTGACACACCGTTCTGGTCCGACAGGTATAGGCAAGACTCTAGAAGATTTACTTGGCATCGACGAAAATAATCTTGATGGTCCGGATTTTGGTGATTATGAACTCAAGTCTTGCCGCCTTAATTCAAGCAGTATGCTCACAATGTTCACTAGAGCGCCCCAGCCTGCGAAGTCGAACACCTACCTACGTTTGAAATATGGATACTCCAGCGATGCCTATAGTAATGATAGCAAGGTTCTCCATTCTACGTTATCTGCCAATAGGTTTACACCCATATCTACCACTGGGTATCAGTTGAAAATTGTATGTGACTTAGAGAAGATTTCAATTGCATCTCAAACCGAAATAGAAAATGTATATTGGATGAGAGATGCTCTCAAAAAGTGTTTT
>JBOFNA010000138.1:0-22512 GCA_051658665.1 Oscillospiraceae bacterium | reverse complement strand
AAGAAAGATGGCGTATCTTTACAAATAATATCTGGGTATAGGACTAAAGAAAGGTCAGAGACTTTATTTAAAAACAAGGTAAACTCGTACTTAAAAGATGGCTATATAGAAGCAGCGGCACAAGTAGAAGCAAGCAAATGGGTAGCACCACCAGGCAGTAGCGAGCATCATACAGGGTTAGCTCTTGATATTGTTACTCCTAAATACACAACTTTAAATGCAGGGTTTGCCAACACTGATGCTGCACAATGGCTTTATGACAATAGCTATAAATATGGGTTTATTTTAAGATATCCTAAAGGAAAAGAAGAAATTACAGAGATTAACTTTGAACCTTGGCATTATAGATACGTTGGAAAAGGGCATGCTTATGAAATTAAGGTAAACAAGTTAACTTTGGAAGAGTATTTAGATTAAAATAATTGGTAATAGAACATTATTCTTGCTTTTTTTAAATTATATGTTATAATCTTGTGGAGCAATATTTAATTAAATAGTATGTTTATAAAATAAAAAAACTAGCAAAGCTAGTTTATCAGGAGGAGTTATTTGGCTTCGTTTATTAGTAATTTTAATATAGTAATGCTTGTTATATTTAGCGTATTGTATTTTCATCAGATTATATATATAGCAGTTGCTATATATAATAAAATGAGAAAAGAAATAGAAATAATACCCAATAAATTTCATAAATATGCTGTTTTAGTTGCAGCTAGAAATGAAGAGTTAGTTATTGGTGAATTAATTAAAAGCATACAAAATCAAAACTATCAAAAAGAGTTAGTAGATATATATATAATTGCAGATAACTGCACAGATAGCACAGCAGAAGTTGCTAAAAACTTAGGAGCTTTTGTCGTAGAGAGAAATGATATATCAAAAATAGGCAAAGGATATGCATTGAAAAAAGGTTTTAGTGCAATAGATGAAAAACACGGGTTTGAATATTATGATGGTTACTTTGTTTTTGATGCTGATAATTTGTTAGATGAAAACTATATTTGTGAGATGAATAAGCAATTTGATAATGGTTATAAAATTTTGACAAGTTATAGAAATACAAAAAATTATGATACAAACTGGATATCTGCAGGTTACTCTCTTTATTTTTTAAGAGAAGCTGAGTATTTAAACAATCCGCGAATGCAGCTTAAAACAAGTTGTGCAATATCTGGGACAGGATTTTTAATTCATAACAGTATAATTAAAGAAAATGGTGGTTGGAAACATTTTTTACTTACCGAAGATATGGAGTTTTCAATAGACAACATAATAAAAGGTGAAGTAATAGGGTATTGTGGTTCAGCAAAAATTTATGATGAACAACCTTGTACATTTTGTCAAGCTTGGAAACAAAGGTTGAGGTGGTCTAAAGGATTTTATCAAGTTTTTACAAAACATAGTTTAGGACTATTTAAATCAATATTTACAAAGAAAAATAATAAATTTGCAAGTTTTGATTTTTTAATGATAATCTCTCCGTCTATGTTGGTATCGTTATTTACAATATTATTTAATATATTTTTTATAATATATTCTTATTTAAACCCTTTGACTATAGACCCTAAGGTATCTATAGTAGCTACTAGTGCAGTTTTTGGGCAAGTTTTCAACCTTTATTTCTTCTTGTATTTACAAGGGGCATTAACTACTTTATCGGAATGGAAACAAATTTATTGTAGTGCACCTAAAAAAATATTATATACATTCACTTTCCCTATTTTCTTTTTAAGTAATATACCAATTTCAGTTGTAGCATTATTTAAAAAAGTACAGTGGGAGCCAATAAAACATGATATGTCTAGAAATTTAGAGGATGTAAGGCAAAAGAAAACAACGCAAAAATAAAATTTAATAATATAAAAAACAAGGTTTGTTTTATAAATAAAACCTTGTTTTTTAAAATTAAAATTAAAGTTAAAACTTATAAATGGTTTAAGTTTTAAACTATTTATATAGAAAGATTAATTTACTTAAGTATTGTAAGATGATTAGTTTAAGGATTTTTGTCAATTTATTTTATTTAAATAAGGTAATATTAATTATTGTTTACTTATTTTAATATATTATATAATGATAATAAAACAGGTAGATCTATAAATATTTATATTGGTTATTTATAAAATATTGAATTTGTATATTATGTTAAATTTAATTAAAAAAGATTATTATATTTGTGTTATAAATATAGGTTAAGTTTGATTATTTTAAATATTTTTGTATTATTAAATTTTATTGACAGTTATTTTAAAATCTGTTAAAGTGAATAAATACTAAATTAATTTTTGTGAAGGAGAGATTAATGGTGAGCAAGAAACAAATTATTATAGATACTGACCCAGGGATTGATGACGCAATTGCAATTGCTGTTGCACTTTTTTCAGAAAAACTAGAGGTTAAATTAATGACAACAGTTGTAGGTAATGTAAGTGTTGATAAAGTAACAACAAATGCATTGAAACTAATGTCTTTTTTTAATAAAAATATCCCAGTGGCTAAAGGTGCAGACACACCTCTTTTAAGAGAAGTGATTGACGCCAGCGATGTACATGGAAGTACTGGTATGGACGGCTATGACTTTCCTGAACCAGCTTCAGAGTTATTATTAGGGGTACACGCAGTTGAGGCTATGAGGCAAGTTATTTTAGAATCAGATGATAACATTACAATTATGGCTATAGGACCTTTAACAAATATTGCTTTATTAATAAAAATGTATCCAGATTTGATAAAAAAAATTGATGAGCTTGTTATAATGGGTGGTGCCTTAGGTAGAGGTAATAAGGGACCTTTATCGGAGTTTAATATTGCTGTTGATCCAGAAGCTGCTAAAATTGTTTTTGAAAGCGGTTTAAAAATTGTAATGGCAGGTTTAGAGGTTGGGTTAAAAGCATTAGTTTACCCAGAGGATAGTGAAATAATCAAAACTTTAAATTCAACTGGAGATATGATATATAATCTATTTAAAAAATATAGAGGCGGTAGTTTTAATACAGGTTTAAAAATGTATGATAGTTGTGCAGTTGCTTACTTGTTAAAACCGGAACTGTATGAGTTTAGAGATGTTTATGTGGGAGTTGAAACAAAGGGAGAACTAACCTCAGGTGCAACCGTAGTGGACTTAAAAGGGGAGTTAAATAAAAAACCAAATGTTAAAGTTTGTTTTGATATTGACGGAGATAAGTTTAGAGAGTGGTTAATTGAGAGTTTATCAAAATGTATATAGTATAATAAAAGGAGAAAAGGCGAATGGACCAAATTATTACTTATGGTTTAGGGGCGTCGGCGGTTATTTTTGTAGTTGTGATGCTTATAAAAAAAATTGATATTAAAATTACTCTTTTTGCAGTTGGGATAATTTTAATCTATATATCACTATTTACTGGTAGAGTTAATGTTGAAGAGGGTGGAATTTTATTATTAACACCTTTAACATCTATTATATCTCAATTTAAAAGAACTCTTACATCATCAGGGTTTGTAATATTAATATTAGGCGGATACAGTAGTTATATGAGTTCAATAAAGGCAAATGAAATAGCTGTAAATATGTTGACTAAACCATTAAAAAAAGTAAGCTCAGTTTATACTTTAATACCAGTAATATTTTTATTAGGCAATTTATTATCAATTGTTATACCTAGTGCTTCTAATTTAGCTATTATATTATTAGCCACACTTTACCCAGTTTTGAAAAAATCGGGAATGTCAACTTTAACAGCAGCTGCTATTATTAGTACAACAGCAACTATTATACCTACACCATTGGGGTCTGATAATGTAGCTGTAGCTCAAGAGCTTGGTATGCATATTTCTGAGTATGTCTTTAGATATCATGCTATTATATCTATACCTACGTTGATAATAATGGCATTTGTACATATTTTTTGGCAAAAACGTTGTGACAATAAAGATTTAGCTAAAGGTAATGTACTGGAAAGTGATTTTTCAATAGATAATAAGGAAGATATAGAAAATATAAAAAACAATAAGTTTTTATACAGCGCCTTACCATTTTTACCAATAATTTTATTAATTATAATTTTTACTATAAATATAATTTCTGACGTTGACATATTGGTGGGTGTTGAGCTTGTTACAATAATTAGTTTTATTATTGCAATTTTTGTAGAGTTTATAAGTAGTAAGGAGAAATCTTTTGTTTTAAAGAATACAGAAACCTTTTTCAAAGGAATGGGTAACTCTATGGGTATTGTATCGTTACTAGTTGCAGCATCTGTTTTTGTAGAAGGATTAACATCGATAGGTATTATTAAACAAATACAAGTTTTGATGGAGTCTATGAGTGGGGCAGGGTTTGTTTTACCTATTATTATGGTTATTTTTACTGCAATAATTGTTTTGCTTAGTGGTAGTGGTATAGCATTGTTTTTTGCTATGATCCCTTTAATAGTGCCTTTGGCAGCAGCAGCTGGTATTTCACCAGAAGCGCTTAGCATACCAATGGGGTTAGCTGGTAACTTACTAAGAGCTGTGTCTCCAGTTTCTGCAGTTGTTGTAATTGTTGCAGGAGCAACTAAAGAAAACCCACTTAACATTGTTAGAAGAACATCTGTGCCTATGATTTTTGGTACCGTATTTATGTTAGTTTTATCTATGATTATGTTTATATAATTTAAAATTAAATTAACTATATATATAATTAAAGACTTAAAATATTTTAAGTCTTTAATTTTTTTATTTATATTTTTTATTTATATTTTTTGTTTATATTGTTTATATTATATAAACAATATAAACATTTTATTGAGGATGATGATTTTTATAAATGTCACAAATTTCTTTTGTGCTACCTAACATTTTCAACTTACCCTTTTCAAGCCAAGCGACTCTATCACATAGTCTTTCAATTTGAGTAATGTCATGAGAAACTAAAATTACAGTTGTACCATCTGCCATTAGCTGTCTTATTCTTTTTTCGCATTTTTGTTGAAATAAAAAGTCGCCAACAGATAAAATTTCGTCAGCAATGAGGATATCTGGTTTTACTAATGTAGCTATTGCAAACCCAACTCTTGCGACCATACCGGATGAGTAATTTTTTATTGGTACATCTAAAAACTCATGTAGTTCTGTAAAGTCTACGATATCGTTAAAAACATTATCTATAAATTTTTTAGAATAACCTAAGACTGCACCATTTAAATATATATTTTCTCTTGCGGTTAGTTCAAAGTCAAAGCCAGAACCTAACTCAATTAATGGGGCAATATTACCGTTAACAGATATTGAGCCTTTAGTTGGCTTATAGACGCCTGCAATTATTTTAAGTAATGTGCTTTTGCCAGATCCGTTAAGACCAATAAAACCCATTATCTCACCTTTTTTTATATTTAAACTGATATTATCTACTGCAATAAATTCATTAAAAAACAATTGTTTTTTAATGAATTTAATAAAATACTCTTTTAAGCTATCTATATTTTCTTTATTTAAATTGAATACCATTGTTACATCTTGTATATCAACAGCACTGCTGTTTTGGTTCATCTCGTAATATCCTCCTTAAAAATAATTATATGTGTAATATAAATTTATCTTGTGTTTTACTGAAAACAAAAAATCCTATTAGAAGGCTAGATAAAGATATTAAGATACAAATTAAATTAAAGGATATATTTGGGATTGTATCATACATTAAAACATCTCTAAAATATTTCACAAAATAGTACATAGGGTTAAATTTAACTATGAAACTTAAAGCTTTTGATTGTCCAATTAGTTCAAGCGGATATATAATAGGGGTTGCGTACATCCATGCTGTTAAAAAAACACTATATAAATGTACAATATCTCTAAAAAATACAGTTAAAGCGGATAAAAACAAACTCATTCCGACGGAGAAAACCAAAGCATACATTAAAGGTATTGGAAAAAGAAGCATTGTTGGTGTGAATTTAAAGCCTGTCCCTATCATTACTAAAAAAACGGCAACCATAGAAAAAAGAACATTTATAAAAGCGAACAATGATTTTTCAAGCGGAAAAATATATTTTGGTATCTGAACCTTTTTTAATAATGATGCATTACCTATTATTGAAAATAAAGACATAGATGTAGCCTCAGATATAAAACTAAATATGGTATATCCAGTTAAATAATATATGTGAAAATTAGGGACATCTCTTATAAAAAGTTTTGAGAAAACAGTTGTAATAACTATCATCATAAGCAAAGGGTTTAAAACACTCCATACTACACCTAATATAGAGCGCTTATATTTAACTTTGATATCTCTTTGTATTAAATTTGAAAGCAGAAAAGTGTACTTTTTAAACTGTAAAATTTCTTTAAACAATTTATTTCCTCCATTAGTGAATGTATGCAATAATTATAACATAATTTAAAAAAAACACAATGATAAATTGATATTTTAATATTATAGAAAATAATTATTTAGCTACTTTTTATTTTACCATTTTCTAAATAAATTTTATTTTGAAATTGTTCGTCTGCTATTTTAAAGGTTGAACTCGCTAAAATAACAGTAATATTTTTATTTATAAGTTTTGAAAGATAATCTAAAACCATTTTACTATTTTTAGGGGTTAACCCCATTGTGGGTTCGTCCACTAATAATATTTTGGGCGAAACCATCATGGCTCTAGCTATAGCTAAAATTTGCTGCTGACCACCCGAAAGCTTTCCTGCTAACTTGTTTTCAAATGGTTTTAGCATTGAAAATTCTTCTAAAATACTTTTTATTTTTTTATGTACATCTTTATTTATTGTATACCCTCCAACAATTAGGTTTTCTTTTACAGTTAATGTGCCGAAAACATCTCGACCTTCGGGTACAAGTACAATTTTATTTTTAACTCTTTTAGATAAACTTAAATTATTTATATTTTCATTGTTTATAATTATATTTCCACTATAATTAGTATTTATACCAGAAATTGCTTTTAGAAGGCTTGTTTTACCTGAGCCATTTACTCCTAAAATTGCAGTGTTCGTATTTTGTTTTACTGAAAAATTAACATTACAAAGGGCCAAAAACCCGTCATATTTAATTGTAAGATTTTCAACTTTTATCATTTTAACCACCTATAATACTATTTATAACATTTTTATCATTTAAAACTGTATTACAGTCTCCGTATTTTAAAATTTTCCCATTATCCATAGCATAAACTTTTTTACAAAGTTTTTTAATGAAATCCATATTGTGCTCGATTACAATAAAAGTTATTTTAAATTTATCATTTAACACTAATAATTTATCAGCAACATCTATAAGCTCTTCTTTTGTCATTCCTGCACCAACTTCATCTAAAAAAATAACTTTTGACCCAGTAGACAAACACCTAGCTAACTCGATTAATCTTCTTGTTCCGTAAGGTAAAGATTTTACATTACTATCTTTTATTTTATCTAAATTTAAGATATTTAACCAATAACTTACACTATCTTTTTTTCTTCTCATTGCATAAGCTCCAGACAGAACATTTTGGTAAACATTGTACTCGTTAAAAAGACGTATGTGTTGAAATGTGCGAACTAAACCATACTTAGCTAATTTTTCGCAACTTTTATTGGTTATGTTATGATAAGCATTATTTTTATAGATGGAAATGTTACCAATATCTGTTTTTGTAAAACCTGTAATTATATTAAATAGGGTAGTTTTACCTGCACCGTTTCCTCCTATTATTCCTGTTATTTCGTTATTTTTAAAAGATATACTTACGTCGTCTAAAGCTTTAACTCCTCCAAAAGATTTAGATATGTTAGTACATTTTATAATGTCTTTATTATCCATAATTAACCTTTCTTATAATATCTTTTGTGAGCAAAAACGATTAATAAAACACCGTATATTATCATACGATAGGCTGCTATTGGCTGTAGTAAAATTGTTGTTAACTCTATAATTACAGCTGCAATTATGGGGCCGATTATTGTTCGAGGTCCACCTAATACAACGGCAGCTAAGCAATCTATACTTTTTCCAAAATCAAAATCAGATGGACTAATAAAGCCTATGGTACCACTATAGAGGGCTCCCGCTACACTACAAATTATAGCACCTATTATAAATGATGATATTTTAAATGACAATGTTTTAATACCAATGCTTTTAGATGCTATTTCATCTTGCCCTATTGCAAAACATAAAAAACCAGTTTTGCTTTTAATAAACCAAATGCTAAAAAAAAGTGCTATAATAAATATAATATATGCCAAATAGATATTATTAAATTTAGGGATATTATATAGGCCTCTTGCTTTACCAAAATGTTTGCTTAGTTCGAAATATAAAATTATAATTTCCCCTAAAGCCATAGTAGCGATACTTAAATAGTCACTTTGTAGCCTTAAAATAAAAGAACCTATAAAATACGCAAGCAATGCTGATATAAGGGACGATATAATAATTGCGATTATTATAAATGTAAAACTATTGTTAATTATTATAAGTTTTGCACAAATATAACCGCCAATTGCCATAAACCCTGCTTGACCTAAAGAAACTTGACCAGAAACACCAGTGCATATATCGAGGCCAATTGCCATTATACAACTTATTATTATTTTTAAGATTATAAGGTTTAAGTAAGGGTTTTCAGATAAAGGAATAATTATTAAAAAGATTATTATTACCGCTAAAACAAGCTTTTTCATTATACTCTATTATCTCCTTTGTTTGAGCCTGTTAAACCTCCTGGTAAAAACAAAAGAACAGTTAGTAAAATAACAAATGTTAGTATATCTTTAACAGATGAGTTAAAAAAAACAGTAGAAAAAGTTTCTGTAAAACCAAGCATTAAACCACCTAAAACTGCACCTGGGATATTTCCGACACCTCCCAAAATAGCAGCACAAAAAGCTTTCATACCAGGTAACCCACCCATAAAAGGGTTAATTAAGTATAGGCTACCATAAATTACACCTGATACAGCTGCTAAACTACAACCTATATTAAAAGCGCAACTTATAGCGCTTTGTTTATTTATACCACATAACATTGCAGCCGTTTCTTTATCTGAAACGGCTCTCATTGAGATACCTTGTTTTGTATATTTTAAAAAATAAGTTAAAATTGACATGATTATAATACTTACAATTAAAATAAAAACTTTTGTTTTAGATATTGAAGCATCGTAAATATTAATAAATTGTGATTGGTCTATATTATAAGCTCTAGGATTTGCTTTAAAAAGCAACATTATAGTATACTGTATAGTTATTGATGCCCCGATTGCAGACACAACTAAACCAGTTTTTTTGCCTCTTAAAATTTTTCTATAACAAAATCTTTCAACTAAATAACCAGTTATACAACAAACAATAATTGCACCTAACATTGCTATGTATAAATTAAAACCAAAATAATTTACTAGAATATATCCAGTATAGGCACCGACCATCATAATTTCTCCGTGAGCTAGGTTAATTAAGTTTAAAATTCCAAAAACCATTGTGTAACCAAGGGCAATTAACGAGTAAATTGCCCCTAGTGATAATCCGTTTATTATTTGTTGTGTAAAATTCATTGCTTTCACCCTTTAATCTTTAAAGTCTACTCCGTATCTTTTACCGTTTTCTATTTTATTTAATAAAACATCTTTTTCAGCATCCCTATTTTCGTTTATACTAAACTTACCTGTTACTCCATAATAATCATCGATTTCGTCTAACTTTGAAAATATATCGCTAAAATTTTTATCGTTACATTCTGATAATGCTTTGTATAAAATTTTAGCAGAGTCATAAGCTAGGCAAGAGTAAGATGTTGGATATTGGTTAAAGGCTTTAAAGTATTGCTCTCTAAAGCCGACAACAGAACCTTTATCAGGATAATAATGATTTGTAAAATAAATATCAGATATGTTTTTTCCACCAGCTATTTCTTCAAGTTCTGGTGAGTCAAAAGCATCACCACTTAAAAATGCTGATGTTATACCAAGTTGTCTTGCTTGTTTTATAATTAAACCGCCATCTGTATAATAGCCTGGGAAATATATTGCGTCTAAATTTTTACTTTTCATTTTAGTAAGAACAGCATTAAAATCAGTATCACCAGCTTTATAGTACTCTATAGTAGTTACTTGCCCTCCATTTTTTTCAAGGCTATTTTTAAAATTTTCACCACTATTTATACTGTAGTCACTTGCTAAATTTAATAAAAGCCCAACATTTTTAAATCCAAGATTGGTAGAGAATTCTCCCATTTTACTACCCTGAACTGTATCTGTAAAACAAAGTCTGTATACATTTGTATTTCCACTTATTCTAAGATCATCTGCTGTTGCTGTAGGTGTTATTATTGGGATATCAACACCAGACCCTAAGGATGCTTTAACACCTCCAGATGTAGATGGTCCTATTATGGCAACCACATTATCTAAATGTTGTAAACGTTGAGAAGATAGCGCAGCTTCATTTGTTATTGACCTGTTATCTAGAATTTTCAATTTTATTTTTTTACCGTTTATTCCGCCTTGACTATTTATTTCTTCAGTTGCCAGTTTAATACCATTTAAACTGGCGTTACCATATTGAGATAATCCGCCTGTTAATTCTAAATTAACGCCTATTTTAACGGTGTTATCAAAATTAGAAACACACCCAGTTAAATTGCTTGAAATTATTACAAAAATTGCAAGTAAAGATATAATTTTTTTCATTTTTTCACCATAAAAGTTTATATAAAAGTTTTATTAAGTGTATTAAAAAAAAATCTTTTTTAGTACTAAAAAAGATTTTTTTAATGGGTTTATATTAATTTGAAATTTTATACTTAATATGAAAAAACAAAAAAGAAACAATTATTAATTTGTTTCTTTTTTAATATTATTGATTCAAATCATTAATTTGCTTTTTTATACTGAGCATTTTTTCGTCAAGAATGCCAGATATACTTGCGCAATCTTTTAAACCAGAGCTTATATTAAATGGAATTTCTATGTCTTTTTTATAGTAAAGCTTATGCTCAAGACTTGCCCAAAAATCCATAACTATTGTCCTTATTTGAAGTTCTATCACTACTTTTGTAACACCTTTAGATAAAAAAACAGGTACAGAGATAATTGCATGAAAGCTTCTGTATCCATTAGGTTTAGGGTTTTTTATATAATCTTTAACTTGTATAACATCGATATTTTTTACTTTTGAAAATGTTTTGAAAAGTTTATAAACGTCATCTTCAAAAGCACAGATAACTCGAATGCCACCTAAATCAGTTAAATGATTTTTGGCGTTTTCTATCGTTGGCTCGAAATTTAACCTGCCAAGTTTATCTATAATGCTTTTATGTGTTTTTACGCGATATTTAATATGCTCAATAGGATTATATTCGTGAGCATTACTGTATTCGGAGTTTAAAATTTCAAGTTTGGTTATTACTTCATTTACGCCAAATTTGTAAATAAGAAGAAAACTTTCCCATTCTTCTACATTATTTCTTTTAAACATTATAAGTATCTCCTTACTTTTATTAAACTACTATATAATTATATAGTATCAATGTTAATAATTTTAATATTTTTTATTAATAGATCTAAGTCATTTAAAGTTGAAAGTTGTCCACATATTCGTCTAAGGTTATTTGCATCTTTTAGGCCTTTCATATACCAACCGCAATGTTTTCTTGCCTCTCTCATGCCGATATACTCACCTTTATTTTGGCATAATATATTTATATGTGTTTTCATTATATCCATTTTTTTATCTAATGTAGGCTCATCTAACGTTTCGCCTGTTTTTAGATAATGATAAATTTGGTTAAATATCCAAGGACTGCCTAACGCACCCCTACCTATCATTATACCGTCAGCATTTGTTAAATTTTTCATATCTATGTAATCGTTAATGTTTTCAACATCACCATTTGCTATTACAGGTATGTTAACTGCATTTTTAACTTCTTCAATTATTTTTATGTCTACAGGGGGTTTGTACATTTGATCTCTCGTACGACCATGTACAATAATCATTTCTGCACCTGCTTTTTCTGCTATTTGTGCAACTTCTACTGCGTTTACATTATAGTCATCAAAACCTTTTCTGATTTTTAGTGTAATTGGTTTATCTGTATAGTTTCGCATTTCTTTAATTATGTCATATATTAAATCAGGTGTTTTTAAGAGGCTGCTACCACCCTTGTTATTAGTTATTTTAGGAGCAGGACAACCTGCGTTTATATTTATAAAATCAGGGTTATACCTTTCAATTATTTGGCATGATAGTCCCAAAGTAATGGGCTCATGTCCAAAAACTTGAATTCCAAAGGGTCTTGTACCTTCTGAGTTTTCCATTAAAAAAGGTGTTTTTTTATCACCCATTACAAGTGCCTTAGCACTTACCATTTCACTTATTGAAAAGGAGCAATTAAAGCTTTGGCATAAATCTCTAAATGCCTTATCAGTGACTCCGGCCATTGGTGCTAAAGAAGCACCTTCACCTATTAAGATATCTTTTATTTTAAACATTTTATTTATATTGCCTTTCTAGGATTTTACTAAAATAAATATACACTAATATTACTTTTTTTACAACATATATTTTACGATATGTATAGGTGTATTTTGTAGATAATATTAAAATATATTATCTACAATTAAGGCGAATTTGCTTTTACTTGAATTTGTAAAGACGTTTTTTATATGATATAATAATATTAATTTTATTAGACTATTTTATATTAAAGGGGTTTTTATGAAAATTTTATGTATAGATGGAAACAGCATTTTAAATAGAGCATATTACGGCATAAAACTTTTGACAACAAAAAATGGTGTTCATACAAATGGAATTTATGGTTTTTTAAATATTATTTTAAGTATTGAAAAAACTTTAAACCCAGATGCTGTAATGGTTGCATTTGATTTACCTAAAAAAACATTTAGACATGATAAATATACAGAATATAAGGGTACAAGAAAAAAGATGCCTGACGAATTAAGAGGTCAATTTCCTATTCTTAAGGACATTTTAAATGACTTAGGTTAT
This sequence comes from Oscillospiraceae bacterium, assembly GCA_051658665.1. GTDB lineage: Bacteria > Bacillota > Clostridia > Oscillospirales > Ruminococcaceae > JBOFNA01. The sequence continues at coordinate 9,537 of JBOFNA010000138.1, read as the reverse complement.
AAAATAGTTGAAGTTGAAGGTTATGAAGCAGACGATGTATTAGGTACATTTAGTAAGTATTGTGGCGAAAATAAGCACCATTGTGTAATAGCAACGGGAGATAAAGATAACTTACAGTTAATTGATGAATTTACGACTGTAATGTTGGCGACAACAAAAAATGGTACAGGTGGAAATGCACCTATTATTGACGAAAAAAAATATATTGAAGATTATGGGGTAACTCCAAAACAATTGGTAGACGTAAAAGCTTTGATGGGTGATGCATCTGACAATATACCCGGAGTAACTGGTATTGGTGAAAAAACTGCGTATAAATTAATTTCAGAATATGGATCTTTGGATAATGTTTATAATAATTTAGAAGATAAAAACATAATTAAGCCTAAAGCAAAACAAAATTTAATTAACGATAAAGAAAATGCATATCTAAGTCAATTTTTAGCTACTATTTTTTGCGATATACCTTTAGACTGCGACATTAATAAATATGTAAAAGATAGTATTAAATCAGATAATGTTAGAGATAAATTTATAGATCTTGAAATGTTTTCATTTTTATCTAAATTTAATATAGATGAAAACGTTGAAGATGAACAAAAAGATATTGTTAATTGTATTTTTAACAGTGATAATTTAAAATTACTTGACAATGAAGATGTTAATTTATATATAGACAATGATTTTTTTTCTGTTTCGCAAAACGATACAATATATTTATTTAATAATGATTTATTTAACAAAAACTTATTAACCGTAATTTTAGAAAAACATTGTGTAAAAGTTTTTAAAAGTAAAGAGTTATTTAAATATTGCCTTGAAAATAAGATTAATTTTAAACATATAGCTTTTGATTGCGAAATTGCTGCATATCTAGATAATCCAAATAATAGTGGTTATGAGATTAGCAAACTTTTTGTTCAATATGGAATTAACAGTAACATTGATATTGAAGAAAATAAAGAACATTTTTGTAAACATTTATCTTTTGTAAAGCTTTGTGAAAAACTTTCACAGTTGATAAAAGACAAGGATTTAAACAATCTTTTTTATAACATTGAGATGCCATTGGCAGAAGTTTTAGCTGATATGGAAATAGCAGGTATTTATGCTGATAAAGAAGATATAGTCAATTTCGGCGAAAATTTAAAGATTACAATAGACACTTTAACAACTGAAATTTATGAGTTATCAGGTGAAGAGTTTAATATAAATTCGCCAAAACAACTAGGTGTTATTTTATTTGAAAAATTACAATTACCGCACAATAAAAAGGGTAAAACGGGATATTCTACAAATGCAGATGTTTTAGACTTTTTAAGAGATAAACATAGTATAATAGATTTGATTTTAAAATATCGCACATATACAAAATTAAAATCAACATATGTTGATGGTCTTTTAAAAGTAATATCATCAAATGGCAAAATATATACTACATTTAATCAGATAGAAACAAGAACAGGTCGAATAAGTTCGATTGAGCCTAATATGCAAAATATACCCGTAAGAACAGAGCTTGGTAGTCAAATGCGTAAGTTTTTTAAAGCCAGTGAAGGGTATGTTTTTGTTGATGCAGATTACTCACAAATTGAACTTAGAGTTTTGGCACATATGGCTTGCGATAAAAATATGATAAATGCTTTTGAAACAGGTGAAGATATTCATTTAAATACTGCATCTCAAGTTTTTAATTTGCCAAAAGATATGGTAACTAGTGAAATGAGAAGTGCAGCAAAAGCTGTTAATTTTGGTATTGTATATGGAATATCTGGATTTAGTTTATCAAAGGATATTAAGTCAACTGTAAATGAGGCAAATAGTTATATTGAAAATTATTTAAATACATTTGTCGGTGTTAAAGATTATATGGATAATTGTGTGAAATTTGCTGAAGAAAATGGATATGTTATAACATTATTTAATAGGCGAAGGAGCATACCAGAAATTCAAAGTGGAAATAAAAATATTAAATCTTTTGGTAAGCGTGTAGCTATGAATATGCCAATACAAGGCACGGCAGCGGATATTATAAAAATGTCGATGATAAATGTTTATAAAAGGTTGAAAGCTGAAGATTTACCTGCAAAACTTATTTTACAAGTACATGATGAGCTAATTGTTGAATGTAAAGAAAATGTTAAAGATATTGTTTCTAAAATTTTAAAAGAAGAAATGGAAAAAGCCGCAACTTTAGCTGTAAATTTAGATGTAGATGTAAACATTGGGTATGATTGGTACACAGCTAAAGGTTAGATTTATGAATATTTTAATTGAAGATTTAAAAAATGATTTTATAAAAGATGTTTTTTTAATATCTGAAGAACAACTTATAGATTATTGGAGTGAACAAAGTTTTTATAATGAAATAAAAAAAGATAATTGCAAAGTATTTATAGCCTTATTTGATAAAAAAGTTGTTGGTTATATAGCTGTGGATTTTTATGATAATTGTAATATTAATAGCTTTGCAGTAAAAGAGGATAATAAAAACATTGGTATTGGCTCAAAACTATTAACTTATTTAGAAAACTTTTGTAAAGAAAAGAATATTGAAAAGATTTTTTTAGAAGTAAGAGAAAGCAATACAAAAGCTATAGATTTTTATAAAAAAAGAGACTTTTATAACGTTTTTGTTAGAAACAATTTTTATAAAAATCCAAATGAAAATGCATTGCTATTAGATAAAACATTAAATAAAAGGAGATAATATGTACATTTTAGCTATAGAAACATCTTGCGATGAAACATCTTGTGCCATTTTAAAAAATGGACGACAAGTTTTATCTAATGTTGTATTATCGCAAATAGATGAGCATAAGCTTTACGGCGGAGTAGTACCAGAAGTTGCAAGTCGAATGCACATAGAAAGCATTTATATAGTTTGTGAAGAAGCATTGAGTAAAGCAGGGCTTACTATAAAAAATATTGATTTTATTTCTGCTACTTTTTCACCAGGACTTATTGGTGCTTTGTTAGTTGGTTTTAATTTTGCTAAATCTTTAAGTTATGCAAATAATATACCTTTTGTTCCAGTACATCATATCAGGGGTCACATAGCATCTAATTATATTTGCCATAAAGATTTAAAACCACCTTTTTTATCATTAGTTGTATCAGGTGGGCATAGTCATTTAATTTATGTTGAAGATTACACAAAGTTTAAAATTTATGGACAAACTGTTGATGATGCAGTTGGAGAAGTTTACGATAAAATTGCTAGAGTACTTGGGTTTAGTTACCCTGGAGGTGTAGTTATTGATAAAATTGCTAATGATGCAAAAAAACCACAGTTAATAGAGTTTCCAACTCCTAAACTAAATGGTAAGTATGACTTTAGTTTTTCTGGCATAAAAACTTTTGCATTAAACTATATTAATTCAAAACATCAAAAAAATGAAGATCTTGATATAGAAAGTTTTTGTTTTTCATTTCAAAATAAGGCTGTAAATATATTAGTAGACAAAACAATAAATTGTGCAAAAGAAATAGGTGTCGATAAAATTGTTTTGGCTGGAGGAGTTTCTGCAAATAGTTTTATTAGAAAAAAAATAAAAGAAATGTCTGATTTAAACAACTTAAAGTTATTTTTACCAGACATTGATTATTGTGGAGATAACGCGGCTATGATTGGTTGTCAAGGGTACTATGAATTTTTAGATGGTAATATTTCGAAACTAAATAAAAATGCAGAACCTAATTTACCAGTTGATTATAACTTATCATTTAAATAATGACATTTTTACTATTTTTGTTAAGACTATGTTAGTTTTTATAAACTCTTTATTTAAAACTGTGATATTATCTATAAATGGGATTTTAATAAGGTATTGCTTATTAATTATAGTGTTATATAAATATTGATTATATATCAGATTTAATATAATAATATTAAATATTTATCATTTTTTAACATCATATTTTAATTAGTCTACAAAAAGAGACCTTTCTACAAATTGTATGATTGTTATGTCTGGGTTTACAGCATCTATATAGCTTTCTACATTTTCAATGTTACTATTGTGTATAAAAATAATTTCAGAAAAACTATTTGTTAAAAAAAAGCTTAGCATTTTTTGATAAATGTAGCTATCACCCATAATTAAAGCTCTAGGAGCATTTTGATTGTTAGGGTTTATATGTCGGTTAACAACTAGGCCTGCATCATTTTTATATTGAATATGCGGAAAATTTTCATCAAAAATATTATTGTCGATATATGAACTGTTTTCAAAATTTTCATCAAAAATATACCCTAATTCTGATATTGTCAAAAATTTATAATATGGAACTGTAAATTCTTTTCTTGATATATTAAAATCGTCTTTGTCTAAAATATTTATATCTTGAAAACTTTTTTTGACTTCTTCCATTAATACTTGATATCCGACAAACTCACCCATAAGGTTCCAGTGAGCATTATCAATTCTTTCAGAATAAACTGTTTCACCGTTGTTTTTTGCAGATATAAGCTGATCGTATGGTATTAGAAAGTTCATATTAGTATTTTCATTTATATAAGTTTCTAATAAATCTCGTTTAGATATATTAGAAACTTTTTTTATTGCATCAGGATAATTTTCAGGATAAATTGTTTTTTTATCTAGTGCTAAATAACCTATAAAAGGGATATTTTTAATTTTTGAATGCTCATATGCTTTTATATATTTATTAGCATATTGTTTTAGTTTTTCTTCATTTGGCAAATTTATGTTTTGATAATCTTCTAAAATTTTTTGAGAAGTATAATATAACCAATCATTTTTACCTCTTATTACGTTGCTTTGGCCACTTTGTCCAAAACTAGTATACTCTAAAGCAATATTAGCTTGTGAAAAAAAATCTCTAAAACCAATGTTATCATTTATCCACGGCTCAATTTGACTAAGTGATGATTTTATAAATTTTCCACTATCATCAAAAAAATCTGGCAATTTATTTAACGCTCTATTTTCAGTTAATGATATAGCATTTTCATCTCTATTTATTAATAATATTGGTATAAATAGCATTGATATAAATAATATAATAAATATTATATTTGATATTTTTGTTTTTATCATTTTTAACCTCATATTTTAATTAGTCTATAAAAAGAGATCTTTCTACAAACTGTGTAATTACTATATCTGGGTTTACGGCAGCTATATAACTTTCTACATTTTCAATATTTTTATTGTGTATAAAAATAATTTCAGAAAAACTATTTGTTAAAAAAAAATCTAGCATTTTTTGATAAACGTAGCTATCTCCCATAATTAAAGCTTTAGGAGCATTTTGATTATCAGGATTTATATGTCGTCTAACAACTAGACTTGAGTCATTTTTATATTGAATAGGTGGGAAATTGTTATCAAAAATACTATTATCTATATATGAGTTGTTTTTAAAATTTTCATCAAAAACATAACCTAATTCAGATATTGTCAATGAGTTATAATAAGAAGCCGTCAATTCTTTTCGGTATATATTAAAATCATTTTCATCTAAAACAATTATATCTGAAAAACTTTTTTTAACTTCTTCCATTAATACTTTATATCCTATAAACTCACCCATAATATTCCAGTGAGATCTATCAAGTCTATTTGAAAAGACTGTTTCACCTTTACTTTTTGCAGATATTAGTTGTTCGTATGGTGTTATAAAGTTGATTTCAGTATTTTCGTTTATATAATTTTCTAATAAACTTTTTCTTGATATATTTGAAACTTTTTTTATTGAATCAGGATAATTTTCGGGATAAATTGTTTTTTTATCTAATGCTAAATAACCTATAAAAGGTATGTTTTTAGCTTTTGAATGTTCATAAGTTTTTAGATATTTATCGGCATAGTATTTTATTTTTTTTTCGTTTGGAAGCTTTGTGTTTTGGTAATCTTCTAAAATTTTTGGAGAAGCATAATATAACCAATCATCTTTGCCTCTTATTATATTACTTTGTCCACTTTGTTTAAAAACGATATACTCTAAAGCGATAGTTGCTTGTGAAAAAAAATTTCTAAAACCAATGTTATCATTTATCCAATTTTCAAATGAAATAGATATACCTTTTTCTAGATCGCCATTTTCGTCAAAAAATGACGGAAATTGTGATAAACTTCTGTTTTCTGTTATAGATTTTTTATTTGAAATCGTATTTGTAAATATAAAAGGTAATATTATCATTGATAAAAAAAGACTTATAAATATTATGTTTAGAATTTTGGGTTTTTTCATTTGCTTTATAGTAATATTTAAAAATTATGGATTTCTAAACATTACCCTTTCTACATATTCTGTTATCACTATATCTGGGTTAAACATATCTATATATTCTTCAGATTTATCAATGTTTTGGTTATTTATAAAGATGACTTCAGAAAAACTTTGACCTAAAAATTTCAACATCATACTATTCATATAAAAATAACTGTCACCCATAATTAAAGCTTTTGGTAAATCTTTATTAAGCTCGTTAATAACTCTAAAATTTCTTTTATCTTTTACGTTGTTAACCTTAAAAGATGTGTCAAAATAAATATTTTCATATGTTTTACTTTCAAAATCATAATCAATCTCAGAGATAGTTAATGTATCCATGAACTTTGAGGTTGTTTCAATTTCTTCTATATTAAAATCATCTTCTGTTACAAGGTTTACGTCTGGTAGATGCTTAGATACTTCTTCCATAAGCATTTTATAACCAATAAATGCACCCATAATATTCCAGTGACTTGTGTCTATTCTAGGTGAATATACCGTATAATTATCTTTAGCTTTTATTAATCTATCATATGGGTTAACAAAAGGCATATCAGAGTTTTCGTTTATATAATTTTCTAAAAGTTCACGTCTTGAAATATTGGGTGTTTTTTTAATTGAATCCGGATAATTTTCAGGGTAAATTGTTTTTTTATCTAATGCCAAAAACCCAACATACGGAATACCTTTACTTTTTGAATACTCATAAGACTTTAGGTATTTGTCAGCATAAATTTTAACTGTATCATTGTCAGGTAAATTTATATTTTGATAATCTTCTAATATTTTATCTGTGTAATAAAACATCCAATCATCTTTACCTTTTAACGTTATCTTTGTTCCCATTTCATTAAATAATCGATAATATGTTGTAGTAGCTAATCTTATCGCATTTTCTCTAAACCCGATATTATCATTTATCCAACGTTCAAAATGTGATATGGAGTTTTTTTGTAATTTACCATTAGAACCAAAGACAATAGGAAATTGATTTAAAACTCTATTTTCAGTTTTTGTCCTTTTATCTTTAACCGTGTTTGTAAACATAAAAGGTAATGATATCATTACTAAAAAAGATATTAAAAATATTAAGTTAGATAGTTTTAATTTATTCATAGTTACTCCTATTGTAAAGGGTTAAAGTCAGGGAAACTGTTATTTTTAATATTTATAGTAATTTAAGTTAAAATCTAAAATAAATAAATGGGTTATAGGTAGATGTCATAACAAGCATTATTGATACTGCAAATAAAAATATTATACAAATATTTGATAGTGTAGACCTTAAAAACTCATTGTTTAATTTACTTTTTATTTTTAATAATATTGGAGTTGCTGCAATTATCGATAATATACCTACAAAAATAACTTTATTTGTTGCATACCACCTTGCTGTAAATAAAACCAAAGGCACTTGATTATCTAAGAAAAACATAGATTTCAAATAACTTATTGCAAAAGTTAAACTATCGGCTCTAAATAATACCCAACCAATTTGAACAATTAGCATTGTGAATATCCATTTTATAAATGAAGGTATTTTTATATTTATGTTATTAGTTTTAAAAATTCGTTCAATTATTAAAAACATACCATGCCATAAACCCCAAAAAATAAAGTTGAAAGATGCACCATGCCATAAACCAGTTACCAAAAAGACAACTAGTAAATTAAAATAAACATTTCCACGTCTATTACCACCTAATGGGATATAAACATAGTCTCTAAACCAAGAAGATAGTGAGATATGCCATCTTCTCCAAAACTCTGTTATGCTTTTTGAAATGTATGGATAATTAAAGTTTTCTAAGAAGTCAAAACCTAACATCTTACCAAGCCCAATTGCCATATCGCTATACCCTGAAAAATCAAAATAAATTTGAAAACTATAGGATATAGCCCCAATCCAAGCTACAAGAGTAGTGAGGCTTATATCTGGGTCAAGTTTGAAAATTTGATCAGCAACATACCCCATATTATTTGCGATAATAACTTTTTTAGATAGACCAACAACAAATCGGCTTATTCCGTTTGAAAATTTCGCAATATCCACATTTCGGCTGTCTATTTGATCGTTTATATCTTTATATCTAACGATTGGTCCAGCAATAAGTTGCGGAAAAAGAGATACGTATAACGCTATATTTATAAACTTTTTTTGTACACCTACTTTATCGGTATAAAGGTCTAAGATATAAGACATACCTTGAAAAGTAAAGAAAGATATACCTATAGGTAAAGCAATATTTAAAAGAGATATATCGCTTTTAAATATTTTATTTGTTGTTGAAATAAAAAAGTCGAAATATTTATAATAGAAAAGAAGAGCCAAGTTTAAAGATACACCTATAAATAGGCTAAACCTTTGCATGAAAATAGAGCTTTTTGTTTTTGTATAATAAATGAATAGTCCAGATGAGTAGTTTATGAAAATTGAAAATAGCATTACTAAAACTAAACTAGGACCACCCCAAGCATAAAAGCCTAGACTAATTATTAATAAAAAGACATTTCTAAATTCTTTTTTTATTATAAAATTACCTAATAATACAAAAGGTAAAAACAGAAACAAAAATATTACAGATGAAAATATCATTACTTTGATATCCTTTCTTTTTTATGGGTATTTAGTCTTTTTTATTATATTTATCTTTAACTTTGTTATAAAAATTTTTAGGTAAAATTGTTTTTGAAAGAACTATTGTTCTGTTTTTTAAGAAAAAATAGCTTTTTGCAATATAAAAAAGAATTTTATGTTTTATAATTGATCTTAAAATAAATAACCTACTACGTAATGAACCTAATTTTCTTTTGAAAACATAAATACGAGAAATTTTTATTTTTTTAACTTTAACTATTAACTGATGCAAAGGGCTAAATCCATATTTTTTGAAGATAACCTTATTTACCTCACCTACTGTAAAATTTAAATTAACCAAATCTAAAGACGAAAATGTATCACAAAGAGAATAAGCAGGGTAGTGACCTGTTGATTGTACAACAAATGGGTAAATTCTCTCTATAGCATGTAAAATCGTACCATCTACTTTATTTGGCTCTTTTGGAAAGTCATGGTAATTAAAGTCATAATCATAAATTGGTTTCATAGCTTTTGGTCTAAACCAAAACATTGTGCCAAGAGGTGAAATAGGGGGTTTATTATAATCGAAATCTACATCTAGTTTCAACTTTTTAGCTAGTTCTAAAGTTGTTTCGTAATTAGATGACCATTCACCTGAACCTAATGTAGGGTAAAAATCAGATGTATTTGGTGGCGTAGGACAAAGCATACCT
>JBOFNA010000137.1:0-9940 GCA_051658665.1 Oscillospiraceae bacterium | reverse complement strand
TACAAGCACTGAACCTATGGGTATATCCTCTGATGATATAGATAGTGAAACTGGGACTTTTGGGTTACCTGAAATGGGCACACAATTTGTAAGGCAAATGTTAATAGATGCACAACCAAAAAAGTTTTCAGATTTATTACAAATTTCAGGGCTTTCTCATGGTACAGATGTATGGCTAAATAATGCACAAAGCTTAATCAAAAATGGTACTTGCAGTATTGGTGATGTTATAGGTACTAGAGATAGTATAATGACTTACCTTATATATAAAGGACTTGAGCCAGATATGGCATTTAAAATAATGGAAATCACAAGAAAAGGTAATGCTGAAAAACTTTTTGATGAAGATATTATATCTATAATGTTAGAAAATGGTGTCCCTAGATGGTATATAGAAAGTTGCAAAAAAATAAAATATATGTTTCCAAAAGCTCATGCAGCGGCTTATGTAACTGCGGCTGTTAGGTTAGGTTGGTATAAAATAAATTATCCATTAGAATTTTACTCAACTTACTTTACTGTAAGGGGAGGAGATGTAGATGCACACTCTGCAGTAGGTGGATTGACAATAGCACGAAATAATTTAAAAATATTAAAGCAAAAAGGTAAAGAAAGGTCAACAAAGGAAGAAGACACTTATACAACATTACAAATAATTAATGAGGTTTTAAGTAGAGGTTTGTCATTTTTACCGGTTGATATTTATAAATCGATGTCTTATAAATATATTATTGAAGATGGTAAAATAAGGTTGCCATTTAGTGCAGTAAAAGGTGTTGGTGAAACAGCGGCTATATCGTTAGAAAAATCAAGAGAAAACGGTAAATTTTTATCAGTTGATGATTTACAAACAAGAAGTAAAATTTCAAAAACTGTAATAGAAACATTAGAAGAATTTGGAGCCTTAGAGGGTTTGCCTAAAACAAGCCAAATGACATTATTTTAGCGATAATTAATAGTTTATATTAATTATGATATTTATAAAAACATTTTAAAACAAAAAACACAAACTTAAAAGCTTGTGTTTTTTGTTTTTATTTTGTGAAATCTAAGCTTAAACTATATATTAAGCATTAGCAATTGCTTTTTGTAGCCATACATTAGCTATTTCTAAAGCATTTAAGATATTATGTTTATCAGTTTGGTTTATAATACGCTTAGCAGGAGGCAAGGTTGTATCAGTAGAAAGTAATTGTACAAAAATTTTATTACCTACTGAAGTGTCGCTTTTGGTTTCAGTTTGTAAAATTTGAATAAATGCGATAAATTTATCAGACATTTTTCCATAATAAATTTGGTTGTTAAATCTTGTTAAAGGATATCCCTTAAAATTAAGTGCGTTCTCTTTCAAAATAAAACCTCATTTCTTTTTTAATTTATATATTTAAAGTTTTTAAATAACTTCTTAAATCATTACCAATTTCTTTGTGTAAAAGACCATTTTCAATGTTTGCTATTAATATACCTAGTTTATTACCCATATCATATCTTTTACCAATAAAGTCAACACCTATCATGCCTCTATCTTTTGCAATAACCTTCATTGCATCTGTTAATTGTAACTCACCACCTGAACCAACTTTTGTTTTTTCTAAAATATCAAAAATTTCAGGGGTTAGTAGACAACGTCCCAATATTGAAAATAAAGATAAAATATCTTCAGGAGTTTTTGGTTTTTCAATCATATCGTCAATTTTATATATATTATCAGTAATATTATTTACAGATAAAGAAGAGTATTTATGAATATCTTCAGAACTTACAGGTTTAATAGCTACACAAGGTAAATTGTATTTTTCATAAGCGTCGATAAGTTGATTCGTAACAGGGTAATCAGATGTTATAACATCGTCTCCATAAAGCACAACAAAAGGCTCATTACTTACAAAATTTTTAGCTTGTAGCACAGCATCTCCTAAACCCTTTATTTCTTTTTGTCTAATATAAGAAATATTTGCTAAATAAGAGATATCTACAATTTCTTTTAATATATCATTTTTATCTGAATGCTTAAGTTTATACTCAAGTTCAAAATTTCTATCGAAATGATCCATTATAGCAGATTTACCGAAGCTAGAAATAATAAGTATATCTTCAATGCCAGAGGCAACAGCTTCTTCAACGATATATTGTATTGAAGGTTTATCAACAATAGGGATAAGTTCTTTAGGGATTGCTTTAGATGCAGGTAAAACTCGTGTACCAAAGCCTGCTGCAGGTATAATAGCTTTCCTTATTTTTTTTTGCATATAAAATAACCTCGAATTACTAAATAAATATTACTAGTATTATATTATCTCTTATATTATAACCATTGTCAATAGGCATATTATTTTTAATAAAAGATATTTACATAGTTTATTAAAAATAGTATACTTAATTAAAAGGGTGGGAGTTTATATGATAATTTTAGATGAAATAAAAAATAGCTTAGAAAATGTTTTACAAAAAATCAATTATTTAAAGACATCCATAGATATAGATAAAAAAAAATCTTATATAATACAACTTGAAGATGAAACTCAGAATCAAAATTTTTGGGATAATATAGACAATTCAAAAATTGTTTTAAAAAAGATAAAAGATCTAAAACATTTAGTTGACTCAATACAAAAGATTTTAAATTTGTATGAAGATATAAGTGATATGATAGATATTACAATAGAAACAAATGATGAAGAAATGGCAGAGGAAATAAAAAAAAGTTTTGATAATTTAAATAAACTGATTTCGTTAAAGCAAATAGAAATTTTGTTAGATGGCGAATATGATAAAAACCATGCAATTTTGACATTACATGCAGGTGCAGGTGGTACAGAGTCACAAGATTGGGTTCAAATGATTTATAGAATGTATACAAAATATGCGCAAAGCCAAGGGTTTAAAATAAAAGTTTTAGATATTTTAGATGGAGATGAAGCAGGAATTAAAAGCATATCATTTGAAGTGTCGGGGTTTAATGCTTATGGATATTTAAAAAGCGAGAATGGGGTACATCGGTTAGTTAGGATATCTCCTTTCGACTCATCAGGTAGACGGCATACATCGTTTGCATCTGTTGAGGTAATGCCTGATATTGACGAAGACACAACTGTTGAAATTAATACAGATGATTTAAAAATTGACACATTTAGAGCAGGTGGAGCAGGTGGTCAACATGTTAATAAAACAGAGTCAGCTGTTAGGGTTACACATTTACCTACGGGTGTAGTTGTTTCTTGTCAAAATCAGAGAAGTCAACACCAAAATAAAGATATGTGTATGAAAATGTTAAAATCTAAACTCGTTAAAATAAAAGAGCAAGAAAATTTGGAAAAAATATCAGATATTAAAGGTGTACAAAAAGATAATGGTTGGGGTTCACAAATCAGGTCTTATGTTTTTATGCCTTATACTTTGGTGAAAGACCATAGAACAAATTTTGAAAAAGGCAATGTAGATGCTGTCATGGACGGAGATATATCAGAGTTTATAAATGAATATTTAAAGTTTAAAAATTTAGGTAAACTTTAAAAATAAATAATAAAGTCCTCTCTATTAATAGAGAGGACTTTATTATTTATTATTTATGATATACTGAATAACTTCTTCTATAAAAACAAAAAATAAAGACCGAGATTTTTCGTAAGGCAAAAGGCTTGTATCTTGAAAACTATTAGTTAAAAAATAAATTTTATCATAGTCGAAACGAATAGATGTATTATACTCTTCCATAATAATTAAAATGTTGCTATTTTTTTTGTTAGCACATTTTTTTAAATTATTAAATGATGAAAACTTACCAGTTGTAGAAAAAATAACTAATATAGATTTACTATTCAAAAGACTTTCGACAGAAACTTCATCTTGGGCACTAATCACAATTTTATTTGTAACTATACGTAATTTATATTCAAAATATTGTGCACATATATAAGATGGACCATAGCCAAATAATATAATCTTTTCATACTTTTTAATTTCGTCTATAAACTTTTCAATTAAAGTATAGTCGAAATTTTCAATAAAGTCTTGAATACGTTTTAATTCATTTGAAAACTTTTTAACAGGTAACTGGTTATTGTATAAAAAATTCATATATTCTTTATAATTACTAAACCCTAATTTTTTCACAAATTTAGAAATTTTAGATGTAGAGCAATTACATAAAATAGCAGCTTTTTCTATTTTGATATTTTTCTCTATTTTTGTTTTTTGCACTAAGATATCGTTTATTTTTTTTTCCAGATCATTTAAATTATTTAAGTTAATATTAATCATAGTAGTTTTTTGTATATATATACAACCATCACTTTCTTATATATTGATGATACTATTATATAATAATAAATAAATTTTGTAAAGTATGTACAAATAACAAAGTAAAACTTTCCATAATTTTTGAACAATTGATTAATTTAAAAAAAATTTCCAAAAAAGATTGAAATTTTAGGATTGTTAGTGTAGTATATGTATATAGCAAAACATTATTTTATTTATAAAATATAATTTTAATTTAGGAGGTTATTATGACTAAAGAACAAATTTTGGAAGACGTAAAAAAAATTTTAAAGGTAAGTCAAATTAATATAAACAAAGAAGAGTTGTATGAAGCATCAGCAGACAGGTATAAAAAATATGCAAAGGCAAAAAAAGTTTTAGATGTACCTATGCCAACAGCAATAGTTTACCCAAATTCAACAGATGAAGTAAAAAAACTGCTGGAGTATTGTAATGAGCATAGAATAAATGTAATTGCAAGAAGTGGTAACACAGCAACTGAAGGTGGCTTAGAAAACTGGAAAGAGTTAACATTAATAATAGATGCTAAAAATCTTAATAAAATTATAAAAATTGATACATATAATATGCAAGCCACAGTTGAAGCAGGGGTACCATTACAAGTTTTAGAAGATGAATTGAGAAAACTTGGGTATACAGCTGGTCACTCACCTCAGTCTAAACCTGTTGCCCAATACGGTGGATTGGTTGCAACAAGAAGTATTGGCCAATTTTCTACTCTTTATGGTGGAATTGAGGATATGGTAGTAGGTTTGGAGTGTGTGTTTCCAAATGGAACTGTTTCTAGAGTTAAGAATGTTTCTCGCCGTGCTGGTGGCCCAGACATTAGACATATAGTAATTGGTAATGAAGGTACTTTATGTTATATAACAGAAGTTACTGTTAAAATTTTTAAATATTATCCAGATAATAATAAATTTTACGGATATTTAATTAAAGATATTGATACAGGAATAAAGATTTTACGTGAAGTTGTTTCAAATGGTTATTATCCATCTGTTGCAAGAGCTTATTCAGAAGAAGATGCTAGGCAACATTTTAAACATTTTTATAAAGAAAAGTGTATTTTAATATTTATGGCAGAAGGTCCAGAAAAAATTGTTTCTGCTATATGTGGTGGAATTGAAGAGGCTGTTGAGACATTTAAAGACGGAATAATCGAAAAGGTTGAAGATAAATTAATTGAAAATTGGTTTAATAATTTAAACTGGTCACAACAAGATATTGATGATGAAAAACAACGTATGGTAGATAGTAGTAAACATGATGGTTTTACAACAGAAATTTCAGCAGATTGGGAAACAATTCCTAAAATTTATCACAATGTAATAAATAGGGTAAAAAAAGAGTTTCCGCGTATAAATGATTTAACAATGTTAGGTGGACACTCATCACATAGTTATATAAATGGTACAAATATGTATTTTGTATATAACTATAATATAAACTGCTCACCAGAAGATGAGATGCGTATTTATCATCATCCAATACAAACAATTGTTGTTGAAGAAACTTTAAGATTAGGTGGTTCTATGTGCCATCATCACGGTATTGGTAAATATAGAAATGAATGGTCTAAAGATGAGCATGGTACAGCTTACTTTATGTTAGAAAAACTAAAAGAAGCATTTGACCCTAATGGAATAATGAACTTTGGCTGTATTTTCCCACAAGAAGAAGGACTAAAATTTCAAAAATAAATTATTAGACTTATTTTAAAAGCTTATTGATCAATATAAAATTTATATTTAAATTATTAAAAATAAATAGAATATTAATTTGGTTTCTTGTAATATATATAAAAATGAAATATATTACAAGGAAACAATGAAAATTATAAAGTATTAAGTTTTTATAAATAAGAGGAGGGTAAGCAGATGTCTAATTCGAATTTAAAAAGATATTTTCAGTTTATGCTTGTAGTTGTCGCCGCAGGTTCTATATATCCGCTTATTTATTTAAAAACTAATTATCAAGAAACAATTTTAACTGTTTTTGGGATAACATTGCAGCAATTAAATGTAATTTATTCTGTTTTAGGAGTAGTTTTTGTTTTAGGTTATTTTCCAAGCGGGTTACTTAGCGATAAGTTTTCATCTAAAAGATTGTTAACAATGTCTCTTTTTGGTACATCGATAGGTGGGTTTTGGTTTGCTCAAATTCCAAATTACACAGTTGTTTTGATAATTTTCTTTATATGGGGAGTTTTTTCAGTGTTCACTTTTTGGAGTGCCCATATGAAGCTTGTTAAATTGTTGGCTAAACCAGAAGAAGAAGGACGGTTTTTCGGTATTTTAGATGGTGGACGTGGTGCGATTGAGGCGATTTTAGCTAGTATAGCAGTTATTGTTTTTTCATCAATCGTAGGTAACAGTCAAAACATACAAGATAAAGAGTCAGGATTAGTTGCAGTTATATATATGTACTCTTTTGTTCTTTTAGTAGTTGCAATTTTAGCCGCATTGTTTATAGAAAATGATAATAAAAAGAAAAGCACAGTTGAAGAAGAAAATCAAGAGTCAAGTAAATTTGAATTTAAAGATATTTTAATTATATTTAAAAACAAATTAATTTTTATACTAGGTGCCATAATATCAATGTCATATGTGGTTACATGGACTATATATTATATAGGTGGGTTTCTTGAAACTAATATACAAATATCATCAGTTAGAGTATCAAGTATAATGGTAATAGTTTTATGGATGAGACCAATAGGTGGAATAGCAGGTGGGTTTTTAGCAGATAAAATTGGAAAAACAAAAACCTTAAGTATATCTTTATTATTAGCTTGTTTAGGTCTTTTTGGAATGTCATTTCTACCAGAGAACATTAATGAAGTTGTATTTTATATTTTAGCAGTATTAACAGGTCTATTTATTTATGCAATAAGAGGTACATATTGGTCTTTGTTAGGAGATTGCCATATTGATAATAAGATATTAGGTATTTCAGTTGGGTTTGTTTCAGTTTTAGGATATTTACCAGATATGCTTGTCCCAATATTAAATACTTATTTATTTAATACTTTTGGAGAAAATAATGGGTATAATACATACTTTACTTTTAGCGGAGTTATGGGTTGTATAGCTATTTTGTTTATTGTATGTTTTAAGGTTGTAAGAAAAAAACAAGAAAAGGTTTGCGATTAAAATTTAAATGATGTTAATTTAAATTTTGTTTTTTTATAAAACTTAATATCAGATGTTAAAAACTTTACTTATGATTATGAGAAAATGGTTTAGTTAGGAAAAGTGTAAATTTAATAATTTACCCAGACAGTAATGTACCATTTTATTATGCTGTGCGCTAGATTTATAACAAAAAAAGAAAGCATAGAAATAGTGATAATGGTTTTCATCTTAAATAGATAACATTAAATAAATATTAAGAGTTTTGGCTGATAAAGTAAAATTAATTACAGATAAACTATATGTAATTAATGGATAGCTTTGATAAGGTTAGATGATACATAAATACATAAATACATAAATACATAAATGAAGTAGTTTATGATTTGGTGTTTAAAAGTTGTCGATATTCTGATGGATATATATGATATGTAACATCAGAGTTTTATGAATTTACAAAAAAATTCAGTATATGTTTAATGTTAGAAAAATAAAAAGGTGCTAGTTTTGCTAATTATATAGATTTAATTGGGAGTTGATAAGTACAAAAGTTTTATTTCCTTTATGACTATTAGCAGATTGATAATACATAAAGGTTTTTCTAAAAGGAGTATTATATTTGACCAGACAGTTAAAACAGTAAGTTTTAAAATTTAAGAAAATAAATTGATTCAATTAAAATATTATATATTATGGAGGTAAATTTATGAACATTACAGACTTTGATATGGGTTATTTTTCATTTAAAGGTAAAAATGCAATTGTAACAGGCGGTAACACAGGGTTAGGGCAAGCTTTTTCATTAGCTTTAGCAAAAGGTGGCGCAAATATTTTTATGCCTAGTATTATGAAAGATGATAAAGATTTCAATAAATTGATTGAAGATGAAGGCGTAAAAGCTGTTTATATGGAAGCAGATATTACAAAAGATGGTATGGCAAAAAAAATTGTAGAGACATGTGTAAATGATTTAGGTTCAGTAGACATTTTAATTAACTGTGCAGGTATTTGTGTATGTGCAGATATATTAGACTTTAGTCGTGAACATTGGGATCCTATGATATCCATAAATTTAACAGCTGCTTTTGAAATGAGTCAAGAATGCACAAAATTTTTCATACCTCAAAAAAGCGGTAAAATTATAAATATTTGCTCAATGTTTAGTTTTTTAGGTGGTCAATTGTCACCCGCATATGCAGCAACTAAACACGGTATAGCGGGCTTAACAAAGGCATACGCAGATGAGCTTGCACAGTATAATGTACAAGTAAATGGCATAGCACCTGGTTATTTTCAAACTAAGGTTGCTGAATCATCTATGAAAAACCCAGAAAGAAACAAATGGATTGTTGACCATACTCCAGAAGGAAGATGGGGAGATGTTCATGATTTAATGGGAGCAACTGTTTTTTTAGCCAGTAATGCATCTCAATTTATAAATGGTCATATATTAGCGGTTGATGGTGGATTTTTAACAAGGTAAAATATAAATTTCGAATATTTTTGAAAGGGTGATTTTATGAGCGACAAATATTTTATAGGCGTTGATAGTGGATCTCAAAGTACAAAAGTTTATATTTTCAACCAAAAAGGTGAAGAGATATGTACCGAAAGCATGAAAATCAAGCCAATGATAATGAGAGAAAAAGGTTTTGCTGAACATCCAGAAGATGACACTTGGGATACAATTAAACATACCTTAAAGGGAGTTATGTCAAAGTTTAAGGGTGACATATCAGACATACAAGGGTTAGGTCTTTGTACAATTAGATGTTGTAGAACATTTATGAAAAAAGACGGTACATTACAAGCGCCTATTATGAGTTGGATGGATGTAAGGGCCTATAATAAGTTTGAAGATAATGAAGATATTGCTTATACATGTGCACCATCTGGATATATTACTCATAGATTAACAGGTGAATTTAAAGATACTGTTTCAAACACATTTCAATCTCAGTTTCCTATTGATTTAGATACGTGGAGTTGGTCAGAAGACGAAAGTTATTTTAATAGCTTTTTAATACCAAAAGAAAAACTTTTAAAACTACAAATGCCAGGTACAATCTTAGGGTATATAACAGAAAAAGCGTCGAAAGAAACAGGTTTACCTAAAGGATTGCCAGTAGTAGGCACTGCAAATGATAAAGCGGTTGAGGGTTTAGGTGCTGGTTTAATTGAAAAAAATGTTGGGTTAATATCTTTAGGTACATATATTACATCTATGGTACACGGTAATGAAAATGCTAAAAATACGACTAATTATTGGACTAATTTCTCTTGCATACCAAACGAGTACTTATATGAGAGCAGCGGTATAAGAAGGGGTATGTGGCATGTTTCTTGGTTTAAAGGTATAATAGGAGAAGAGTGCGAAGTTATCGCTAAATCTCAAGGTTTATCTATGGAAGAGTATTTAGAGAAAGAAGCAATAAAAACACCAATTGGAGCAGATGGTCTATTAACAATGCCAGATTGGTTAGCACCAGCTGATAAGTTGTATAAAAAAGGTTATATGATAGGTTTTG
>JBOFNA010000136.1:0-1599 GCA_051658665.1 Oscillospiraceae bacterium | reverse complement strand
AATTATACTGTCATCTTTCTTTTTAACAAGTACATTATAATTTTTTATATAATTAAATTTCTCCTCCATATGCGTTAACTCATGATAATGTGTAGAAAATAAGGTTTTACCTTTTACTTTTTTACCAATATATTCAATTACTGACATAGCTATACTCATACCATCATAAGTAGATGTTCCTCTACCTATTTCATCTAAAATCAAAAGGCTTTTGCCAGTTGATAAATTTAAAATTTCTGCAACTTCACTCATTTCAACCATAAATGTTGACCTACCAGAAGAAAGATCATCATACGCTCCAACTCTTGTAAACAATTTATCTACAACTCCAATTTTTGCGTATCTCGCTGGGACAAAACTACCTATCTGTGCCATGATTACTATTATTGCAACCTGTCTCATATATGTGCTTTTACCTGCCATATTTGGACCCGTTATAATATTTATTAAGTTTTCTTTATTGTCCATATAAGTGTCGTTAGGTACGAAAACCTCATTAGATATTTTTTCAACAACAGGATGCCTACCATCTGTAATTTTAATCTCACCGTCAATATCAATAACTGGTTTTGTATAATTATTTTTAAATGCAGTAATGGCGAAAGATGTTATAACATCTAAGGTTGCTATGTAATTTATTGTATTTTGAATTTTAACCATATTATTAGATATTTCGTCACAAACCTTACCGTAAATTTCACGTTCAATTTGCAAAATTTCATCATTAGCATTTAATATTTCATTTTCTAAATTTTTTAAGTCATCTGTTATATATCTTTCGCAATTTGCAAGAGTCTGCCTTCTCACAAAATAATCTGGCACTAAATGTTGATACGACTTTGTAACCTCAAAAAAATAACCAAAAACTTTATTATAAGATATTTTAAGACCTTTAATTCCCGTTTCATTTTTTATCTTTTCAGTTAACTCCGCTAACATAGTCTTACTATTTTTCATAATAAACCTAAGTTTATCAACATCTTCATTGAAATTATCATTTATATAACCACCGTCCTTAACTGTAGCTGGTGGCTCTTGCATTATAGAATTGTCTATTAAATTTTTAACATTATCTAAAGTGTCCATATTTTCATATGTATCATAAAACAAGTTGTTATCAATGTTTTTTATAATACCTTTAATTTCAGGTAAAACATTAATACTGTTTTTCAAAATCAAAAGTTCTCTAGGTAAAACATTGCCATAAATAACTTTTGTTAAAATTCGCTCTATATCATTTATGCTTTTTAGAAATTTAATTAAATTTTCTCTGTTTTGATAATCTTTAAATAGTGACTCTGTTGCGTTTAATCGATAATTTATTTTATCTATATCTAAAAGAGGCTTTTCCAAATAATTTCTAAGTAAACGCTTGCCCATAGGTGTATGTGTATTATCAATAACCCAAAATAATGAGCCTTTTTTTTCTTTTTGCATTATTGTTTCTGTAAGTTCTAGGTTTACTTTTGTAGAGTATGGTAATGTCATAAATTCGTCTTTATCATATTTATTAATTTGCGTTATTCTTTCAACACTTGATTTTTGTGTATATTTTAAATATGAAATTAACCCACCTATAGAATGAAAAATCCCTTTATC
>JBOFNA010000135.1:0-12239 GCA_051658665.1 Oscillospiraceae bacterium | reverse complement strand
GTTTTAAAAGTGGCTATCCAGATAAAGATAACCATACTATTGATGCAGTAAGGTACGCTTTAAATAATTATATAAAAAGAAAAAATATAAGCTTTAATTAGAAGGAGAGAAGATGGGCAAGGTAATTGATTTTTTTAAAAAAAATGATAATATGAAAAATTTATCTCAAAAAAACATGACTAATGATGAATTTGTATTAAAAGAATATGTAGATGAGTTTTTAAGTTCTTACAAAAGAACATTGATGTTTACTGGTCAAAAATATTATGAAAATAATAATGATATATTACAAAAAAGGCAGCTTGTGATTGGTAAAGATGGGCAAAAAATTGAAGATGAAAATTTGTCTAATTGCAGGTTATCTCACTCGTTTTTGAGAAAAATTACAGACCAAAAGGCACAGTACCTTTTTGGTAGACCTTTTGCTATTAAGGTAGATGATAAAAATTATAGAGATATATTACATAATATATTTGATGAAGGGTTTCAGCGTGATATTAAAAATATATGTAAAGAAAGTGTAAATAAGGGGGTAGCTTATATACAAGTTTTTTTCAAAAACAACCAAATTAATTTCAAAAAAATACCTTCTGAAGAAATTATACCTATTTGGGAAAATTCGGCAAAAAAAAGACTTGAAAGTGTAATTAGAATTTACAATGAATTTATTTATAAAAACAATAAAAAAACTAATATTATTAAAATAAAGTGGTATAAAAAAACTGGAGTTTATAATTATATTTACACAGATAAAGGTGTAGAAAAAGATTTAGCTTGTCCTTATGAAACACATTTTATTTTTAATAATCAAGGGTTTAATTTTGATGATGTACCTTTTGTATATTTTAAGTATAATGAGGAAGAGGTTCCACTTATAAAATACATTAAACCTTTAATTGATGATTATGACCTACTTACATCTCAAGATAGTGATACAATTTTAGATCAGCCAAATTCTGTAATAGTTTTAAGTAACTATGACGGTGAGAACTTGGGGGAATTTAGAGAAAACTTATCTAAATATAAGGCTGTTAAAGTTTGTGATGGTGGTGGTATCGATATTAAAAATGTATCAGTTAACACTAAAAATATAAATGACCATTTGTTGTTAACAAGGAGGGATATTTATGAGTTGGGGCGTGGTGTAGACACGCAAAGTGAAAGAGTTGGTAAAGCTAGCGGCGTTGCTTTGAAATTTTTATATGCAGATTTAGATCTTGATTGTAATAGTATTGAAATTGAATTTAAAAGTAGCCTTAAGTATATGCTGAAATTTATTGATAATTATATTTTGCTAACTAAAAATGTGAACTACAGTCCCTTAAAGGTAGAGTTTGTGTTAAATAGAAGAATGATAATAAATGAAAGTGAAGCAATAATAGATTGTAGAAACTCTAAAGATATTATTGATGATAAAACAATTGTAGCTAATCACCCTTGGGTTAGTCATATGCTTAAATGATAAAAAAGCCTTGACAAATAAAATAAAAGAGGGTAGTATATTTTATATGAAATGAGATAAAACAAAGGCTTATCACCTTTATATGGAAAACTAGTAAAATTACAATCGTTTTATTAATGGAGGAATTTTAAAAATGACAAAGGTAGAATTAATTGCTAAAATAGCAGACAAAACAGAACTTACAAAAAAAGACTCAGAAAAAGTATTATTGGCGGTTTTAGATTCAATAACAGAAGCATTAGTTGATGGCGAAAAGGTACAATTAATTGGTTTTGGTACATTTGAAGTGAGAGAAAGAGCTGCAAGAAAAGGGCATAATCCTCAAACAGGAAAACAAATTGATATTGCTGCATCTAAAGCTCCTGCTTTTAAAGCTGGTAAAGCATTAAAAGATGCTGTTGCTGCTAAATAGTTTTTAAAAATTGCCGGCTTTGCCGGTTATTTTTTATTTTGGAGGTATATATGAGGTTAGATAAATTTTTAAAAGTCTCTAGACTTGTCAAAAGAAGAACAGTTGCTAATGAAGCTTGTGATGCTGGCAAAATAGCTGTAAATGATAAAGTTGTAAAAGCTTGTTACAATGTAAAGGTTGATGATGTTATTGAAATTAATATTGGTATTAAAACATTAAAAGTACAAGTTGTTGAGATTAAGGACCACGCTTTAAAGGATGTTGCTGGAGATATGTATAAAGTAATTGTTTGATTTAAGCATAATATTACTTTTAGATTAATATTATTTATAGAATTAATTATTAATTTAGGAGGATAAAAATGGCTTTGAATTATGATGATGCTAGGCAAAACCCCAAGGTTCATAATATTATTTTGGAAAACAGAAAATTTATGACAATATCAGGGGTATCTGATATTGACAGTTTTGATGAACAAAGTGTTATTTTATTTACGGATTTAGGAGACATTGAAGTTAGAGGGAATAATTTACATATAAATAAGTTGAATGTAGACTCAGGAGAGGTGCACATTGAGGGCGAAATTTTTGCTTTGATTTATAATGATAATATTAAAACCTCTGGTAACTTTTGGTCTAAGTTGTTTAAGTAAGTATGGGTATAGATAATATTGTGCAAATGCAAACTTTTTTTAATGGTATGGTTATAGGTTGTTTTTTGGGAGCTGTTTTTGATGTTTTTAAAATTATCAGAATTACCGTTAATTGTAGTAAATTATTTGTTTTAATTCAAGATTTTATATTTTCTCTGATTGTAGGGTTTATTTCAATTTTTTATATAGTTTTTTTTGGAGACGGATATATAAGAACTTATATAATTTTCGCTGAAATTATAGGGTTTTTATTGTATAACTATGTAATTAGTCCTGTTGTTATTGGTTTTTATACTTTGATATTTTCTAAGGTTAAAGGATTTTTTAAGGTTATATCTGTGAGAATTATTAGACCTGTTTTTTTAGTAATTATAAAGTTTAAAAACATAGTTAAAATACCTTTAAATAAAACAGATGAAAAATTAAAAAAAATATCTAAAATAAATAAATTTAACTTGAAAAGACGTAGGCTAATGTTGTATAATCTAATTAACATACATAAAAAGTCAGCAGGTGTAAGATGCAACAACGAAAAAACAGTAAAAACAAAACACAGAAACAAAAGAAAAGATATAAGTTAAGTGCTTTATTATGCTTAATTGTATCTTTTTCTGCAGTTTTTTATATAATGTCTTTACAACTAGAACTTTCTTCAAGAAAACAACAATTTGAAGAAGTGAGTAAAAAGATTGTTGCTGTTGAACAAAAAAATAAAGGTATTGAAGAAATTCTTAATACATATAATGAAAAAGATATTATTGAGAAGATTGCGAGGGATGAGTTTTTTTATTTAGCACCAGATGAGCGTGTTTTTTATGATATATCAGTTAATTAAAAATTTTATTTGAAAGGGTATTTAATTTTTATGCAAGTTGAAGTTGGAGATATTTTAGACGGAGTTGTTACTGGCATTACAAAATTTGGGGCTTTTATTAAACTAACTAACGGAAAAACTGGTTTAGTTCATATATCAGAAATATCTTCTAATTATGTTAAAGATATTAACGATATAATAAAATATGATCAAGAAGTTAAGGTTAAAGTTTTAAAAATAGATGACAATAATAAAATGAGTTTGTCTATGAAACAGTCTGAGTCTTTTAATAAAAATAGGGCGGAAGCACCTCAAGACAACTTTGATTTTAAACGTTCAAACAATAAAAACTTATCTTTCGAAGATATGATGCTTAAATTTAAACAATCAAGCGAAGAAAAAATGTGTGACCTTAAAAAATCGGTTGATTTTAAAAAAGGTAGTACTAGAAGAGGAAACAGATAGGGAAACCTGTCGTTAAATATTTATGAAAAACTTTACTTTTGTTTGCCCTTGTATTTTTGGTTTGGAAAGTATTTTAACTTTTGAAATCAGAAGAATTGGTGGACGCAATATAAGAACAGAAAATGGACGAGTTTTATTTGATGGAGATATTGAGCATATAGCTTTGGCTAATATTAACTTAAGAACTGCTGAGCGTGTACTTATTTTATTATCTGAATTTAAGGCTTTAACTTTTGAAGATTTATTTCAAGGTGTCAATAAATCTTCATTTTACAAATACTTATCTGTTGATAGCGCATTTCCTGTTAAGGGTTGGTCTATAAACTCACAACTTAGAAGTATACCTGATTGTCAAAAAATAATAAAAAAATCAATAGTAGAAAACTTAAAAAAACATTACGATGTAGAGTGGTTTTATGAAACAGGCGTAAAATATTCAGTGCAATTTTCTATTTTAAAAGATCATGTATCTATAATGATTGATACAAGTGGAGAAGGGTTACATAAAAGAGGTTATAGAGCAATATCGTCTGTAGCACCTATAAAAGAAACATTGGCAGCCGGAATTGTTGACTTGGCAAGAGTTAAGCATGATAGTATCATTTATGACCCTATGTGTGGGTCTGGTACAATTTTAATTGAAGCAGCAATGAAAGCTTGTAACATTGCACCTGGTATAAACAGAAAGTTTGATGCCGAAAAGTTTCCTTTTATAGACAAAAATATTTGGGATGATGCTAGAAAAAAAGCAGTCGATGCAATAAATAAAGACGCGACCTTTAAAGCTTTTGGTTGTGATATGGATGAGGAAACGTTAAGTATTTGTGAAGATAATATAGAAAAAGCTGGTCTTAGTGATAAAATAAAAATTGAGGAATGTTTATTATGGCAATTTACGCCTAAAATTAAGGATGCAATATTAATAACGAACCCACCTTATGGTGAGAGAATTTTAGAAGTTAAAGATGCAAGACAAATATATAAGACACTTGGTCATTTAGCGAGAAATAATGAAAATTTAAAAATTTATACAATAAGTCCTGAAGAAAATTTTGAAGGTTATTTTGGAAGGAATGCGACTAAAAGAAGAAAATTGTATAATGGTATGATAAAATGCCAATTGTATATGTATTATTAAGGAGACTTATATGAAAAATAAAAAAGCATCATATTATGTTATAGCAACATTAGGTATTGCACTTTATGTGTTTTTAAACTCTACAAACTTGAACCCAATTTATTATGAAGGTGCAATGTTTTACGGTTTAGTATTGACAATTTATATTTTAATTTGGGTATTTAACAAGATAGGTAATGTGAAAATTGTAAGGTTAGACAATGGTGCAATGAAACTAGATTTTGGAAAAGGTGAATTTTTTCCTAAGCCTGCTAAATTTGCTTTAATTTTTATTTGGGGCTTTATTATTTTCATGAGTATAATGTCAACAGCATTACTTAATGTTAATAAATATAAAAACCAAATGCCAGAGGCCCAACCTAAAGAGTTTAATACTGAAATACAACCATTTGATACAAATAAAATACCTATAGTTGATAAATTTTTAGCAAGCCAATTGGCTGATAAAAAACTAGGAGAACGTCAATCGTTGGGTAGTCAGGTTTACGTTGGAGAGCCTACTATACAAATAGTTAATGGTGATTTAGTTTGGGCTGTGCCTTTACATCACTCTGGTATTTTTAAGTGGTTGACTAATATGAGCGGTACACCTGGTTATATTGTTGTTTCTGCAACAAATACACAAGACGTTGACTATGTTGAAGGTTATAAAATTAAATATCACCCAAATTCTTATTTGATGGATGACTTAACAAGGTATACAAGGTTTAATGGTGCATTTTTAAAGGGTATAACTGACTATTCTTTCGAGTTAGATGACGATGGTCAACCTTATTGGGTTATTACAACATATGTAAATAAAGCTGGGTTTGCTTTACCTGAGGCAGACGGAGTAATTATTGTTAATGCATCAAATGGTGATTTGCAAAAACATACATTGGAAAATGTACCAGAATGGGTTGATAGAGTCCAGCCAGAACGTTTTATAATTAATCAAATTAATAATAAAGGTGAATATATAAGAGGTTTATTTAATTTTTCTAATAAAGATAAATATAGAACATCTAAGGGCCATATGATTGTTTATAATGAAGGTAAAAGTTATTTGTTTACGGGTCTTACAAGTGTAGGCGCTGATGAGAGTGCTATCGGGTTTATTATGGTAGACATGGTTACTAAAGAACCTAAAATGTATCAACTAAGTGGTGCGACTGAAGAGGCTGCTCAAAAATCTGCACAGGGTAATGTACAGCAATTTGGTTATAGGGCATCTTTTCCGTTAATTTTAAATATAGACGGGGTACCAAGTTATTTTATGACGCTGAAAGATAGCGGTGGTCTAATTAAGCAATTTGCAATTGTTTCTTTGAGAAATTATTTATTAGTTGGTGTTGGGGAAACAGTAGATAGTGCTTTAACTAATTACCATAGAATAATAAAAAGCAACGGTTTAGATACAGAGTCTGGTCAATCATCGACTATTTCTGAAATAGAAGGCAAAGTAATTAGGATTGCATCTTCTATAGATGACGGGACATCTATTTATAAGTTAATTATTGATGGGAAACAAGATGTTATATTTACTGCATCTTCATCTATAAGTGATGAAATTTCTTTAACTAGAGATGGTGATATTGTTAAAATATCTTATAATGATAATTCGGAAAATAAAGTTATACCAGCAATAACTTTTGATAATTTATCCATTAATTAAATTAAATGTTTTTTGTAAAGGGAGTTTTATAATTATGAAATTAAATGAAAAAGTTGCATATTTAAAAGGTTTGACAGAATTTTTTGAAACAGAGGATAGAACATCTGATATTTTAAAATCAATTATAGGTGTTATGGAAGAAATAGTTTCAGAAATAGCACACATGGATGGGGACATTTCTGTTATATGTGATGAGCTAGACGCAATAGATGAAGATTTAGATATTATTGAAGAAGAAATTGAGATTATTAATGACTCTGTTGATGACTTAGTTGAAGAAGTTTATGGTTTGGATTCAGAAGATTTTGAGTGTGACGATGATGAGTGTAGTGACTTTGAATGTGATTACGATGACGAAGTCATGGGAGATGTTTATGATATAGTATGTCCAAACTGCAATGATGAGATATGTATTGATGATTCTATATTAGAAATGGGGTCTATTGATTGTCCCAACTGCGGTGAAAACTTAACATTTCAATTTGAGGATGATGAAATAATTGAAGAAGATTTAGACATTAATAGTACTGACAATTAGATGTAATAAAAATTAAAAATGCAGAGAATTTTCTCTGCATTTTTGTGAATTTACTTGTAAGGAGAATTTATATGGCTAGATATGGCGTTTTTGATGTAACAGGTCCTATTATGATAGGTCCAAGTAGTTCACATACGGCTGGAGCTGCTAGGCTATCTAAAGTTGCTAAAAATATTATTGGACATACTAACATTAAAAAAGTAGACTTTTATTTACACGGATCATTTGCAGAAACATATAAAGGACATGGTACAGATAAGGCTTTATTAGGTGGAATTTTAGGTTTTGAAACTTATGATGAAAGAATAAAGATAGCTTTTGAATTGGCAGATAAAGAGGGACTAGAGTACAATTTTATTCCCTGTGATTTAGGAAACGAATATCACCCTAATACAGTTAAATTTATACTATATACTCAAAAAGGGTTAGAGTATATAGTAATTGGATCTTCTTTAGGTGGAGGAAAAGTTTCTATTATAGAGATTGATGGAATTAAGGTTAATTTTAATGGAGATAACCCTATAATTATAACAAAACATAGAGATGAGCCTGGTGTTATTAGCAAAATTTCGTCTATGTTATATGACAGACATATTAATATTGGTAATATGTCTGTCATGAGAGATAAGTTCGAGAATATGGTTATGATGTATATTACTATTGATGAGATGGTAGAGGATGGTTTTATAAAAAAACTTGAAGATATGGAAGAAATTAAGAAGGTTATATTATTATCTAAATTTTAAAGGAGATTACGATGTTTGTTAAAACTGGTAAAGAACTTATAGATGTATGTAAAAAACAACAAAAATCAATTTCTCAATATACTTTAGAAGATGAAATTGAGAGGTCTGGACTTAGTGAAAAAGAAGTTATAGAAAAAATGGTGGATGTACTTAAAACAATGAGGGACTCAGTTAATGATGCTAGGTTTACTCCTGTTAAATCAGCAAGTGGTTTTACAGGTGGAGACTCATTTAAATATAACAATTATGTAAAAAGCGGAAAATCTATAATAGGTGGATTGGTAAGTGATGCAATAGCAATGGCGTTATCTTGCTCTGAAATTAATGCATCTATGGGTAGAATTGTAGCTTGTCCAACTGCAGGCTCTTGTGGCATTGTACCGGCGGCACTTATTAGTACTGGTGAAAAGTTTAATTTAACCGACGAACAACTTATAAAAGCTCTTTTCACCGCATCAGGGGTGGGTATAATAATAGGAGAAAATGCAACATTTGCAGGATCTGAAGGTGGTTGTCAAGCTGAATGTGGGTCAGCATCAGCTATGGCAGCAGCTATGGTTGTTGAAATGTGTGGAGGCACGCCAGAAATGGCTTTAAATGCTGCGGCTGTTTCTATGAAGACTGTTTTGGGTTTAATTTGTGACCCAGTTGCTGGCCTTGTTGAAATACCTTGTATTAAAAGAAATGCTTCAGGGGTTGTTAATGCTATTGCTTGTGCTGACTTAGCATTAAGTGGCGTAATTAGTTATATACCATTTGACCAAGTTGTAAAAACAATGTATGAGGTTGGTAAAAATTTGCCTTTTGAGCATAGAGAAACTGCAAAGGGTGGGTTAGCTATAACAGAAGAGGGTCTTAATTTGTATAATAAATTATGTAAATAATTGATATTTTAAACAACTTAGTTTATTTTTATATAAAAAAACCAGCTTAAAAGCTGGTTGAAAATGTTTGGTTTTGATAATAAAATTATATTGAAGTAAAAGTTTTTTCCATATCTTGCATTGCGGTTAATGTTTTGTTTAATAAATAATCGATTTCCCAACCTAACATTTCGCTACCCTTTAAAATGATGTCTCTATCACATCCTGCTGCAAAAGATTTAGTTTTAAATTTCTTTTTTAGAGACTTAATATCCATATCTAAAAGACTTTTAGATGGTCTTATTAACATTGAAGAGTAAATAAGGCCAGTTAACTCATCAGGTTGCATATAAAACTTTTTCCATTATATGAGTTGGTTTTATGTCGGAGCAGATACCGTAGCCATGACTTTTAATTGAATTAATAAAACTTTGGTCATAACATTCGTTTTCTAAAATTTCTTGACATTTCACACAATGCTCATCTGGATATTTTTCGAAATCTATGTCATGTAAAAGACCTACTAGACCCCAATATTCTGCGTCTTCAGAAAAGCCTAATTCTTTTGCGATATATTCCATTACATATTGTACATGTTTACCATGTTTTATGTGAAAAATATCATTGTTGTATTTTTTTAAGAGTTCTAAAGATTTATCTTTATCCATATTTACAACCACCTTTTATATAAATAATAACAAAATATTATAGCTAAGTCAATGCATATTATATTAAAGGGTTATTATTGAATCTATATGTATTATTAAAATTTGTTGATATATTTAAACTATCTGCATTATCAAAAAATGCTTTGTCGCAAATATTTGGATAACATTGATTACTTTTATTTTTATTTTTATAAAAACAAATTAAAATAATTATAGGTATCATTATTTCAAAATCGTCGAATGAGGTGTTAGAATCATTTTGATTATATAGACTAGAATATATAAATAAAGAAAAGGCAGATGCCATATTACAGTTTTTACCTGATAATCCTGATAAAAATGGTGACATTATGCTAAACCCTCCGACTGCATTATTTTGAAAGTATGGATTGTTAGAACCATAAATATTTTGGCTTAAATCATTTTGCTGAGAAGGGTTAAAATTGTAACCATATTGATTTATATTATATGGGTTATAAGGGTTTGCAGGTAAGTTAAATAAACTTTGGTTATTTTGATTGTAAATGTTATTATTAGTAGGTAGAGGTTGTGAAAAACAAAGTTCTAATAAATAGTTTGTATTATTTAAATATCCAAGAGCATAGTATCTTGTTTTATATATGTCGGCGGAAATTATGGATAAATCTACTATTTTTATATTTTTTGGTGTTTTATAATAGTCTATTAGATCATTTGCAAGGTTTGTTTTTACAAGAAAATTATTAGAGTTATTTAGAATACTTGAAAAAATATATGCTCCAGAAATATTACTAGTATAATATTTTGATTTGTCAATGTGTATATTATTTGATATGTCTCCTTGAGTTGTAATTGTGTTGATATCTTTTAGATAGGTTAGGTTTATGGTATCACTTTGCAAATTATATGTAATATTTTGTAAAGGAATAAATTTTGATGTATTAAAATTTAAATTTATTGTACTTATATTATTGAAATTATTATCATATATTGTTATAATTGTATTATCATTATCATTATAGCCTAATATATTTTGATTTACAAAGTCATATGTTATATCTACAATTCTATTATCTAAGGTTTGTTCGTTTAAAATTACACCTGAATTTGAAATTGTATATATCTTATCACCAGTGGTTGCCGTAGTTAAAATTACATTACCTGTATAAGCGATACTTGATAACAACTCGTACTTTGGAAGTGTTATTTGTTTTATAAATTTTACATAAAAATTTGACATGTATAAAACCTCTTAAATTTTGGAGAATGTTTATGATTAACATAAAAAAGTTTACTTTTTTTGTTGGACTTATTTTTCTGATTTTCAGTATTTACTTAAGCATATCTATATTAAAAGGCAAAAATGCAGATGAACCGGTTGATGTTTTTAATTCATATTTTTACAAAGAAACAGACCAAAAAGTTTATAAAGCCAGAAAGCTAGATATGAATTATTTAAATGTTAATGATGAAATATTGGTTAAATATTATAATGGTGAACACGATACATATTATATATCTAATGGGAGATTAGTTTCTTTAAGTAAAAGCGCCAGCCATACGTTGTTTAATGTTTATATAGACAGAGGGCGGGGACAGACTTCAATTTTTTCTGATGATATATATGGGCCTATTATAGAGATAGGTATTATTGAACAATTTTTTTATATTTTTGCATATAATAATTTAAATGCAATTATACTATTGACATTAGCCTTATTTATTTTAAATATTTGGTTGTTTTTTAATATTTACATTGTTGATAGAGAAAAGAAGATAGATGTTTTTATAAAGAAAAATAACAATGAAAATATACAAAAAAATATAATTAAAAAACGCACATATAAGTATAATGTTGTTGATAGTAAAGCATATGTTAAAAATAATGTTGATATACCTTATAATATAAAAGAAAAAATAAATTTTAAAAATTTAGGTTTACTATTTAAAGGCATAAAACATAATATGAAAGCTAATATAAAAAATAAGATTGACGAAAATATAAGTATAAAGAATAAAAAAACAAAAAAGGAGGTTATTTATATGGATAATAAAATTGATAAAAATAAAGTTGATGATGAATTTATGGATTTGTGTCAAGATCTCCAAATGTTAGAAACTGTAGAACAAAAAGATGATAAAGCACATAATAATGAAAAAAATGTTGGATTTAATAAAAAAACTAAACAAAATATTAATAAATTAAAAGATGTTAAATTTTATGACAAAATTGAGATTACTAGTAATTATGTAGCTGAAGACCCAGATACAACAGATTTTTATGAGGGTCGTGATAAGGTTATAGACGAAACTGATAATATTTACACAGAATATGAAGTAGATAAAAAAGAAAAATTATTAGTATTAGATAATAGAAAAAATAGAGAAGATAAAAACATTGAAGATATAAGCAAAGTTTTTTCTAAAAACTTATTAGATAATAAAAAAGATAAGAGTAAAAAGGGAGTTTTGTTATTTTTAGATAATATAATGAAAAATAAATCTAAAGATAGTGGTGATGATGTATTAGAAAATGATGATATATTAGAAAATAAATATGACGATTTAAATTTGTCTATTGAAGATTTTGAAGTAGTAGATAATTTTGAAGAACTACCTAAAGAAGCACTTGATACTAAAGTTATTGCTGAGGTTGAAGATGTTTTTGAAGATAACGATATTGAAGATGACGTTGAGATTGAAGATATTTTTGAGGGTGATGCTGTTGCTGAAGACGTTGAGGAACATGAAGATTTATTAGCAGAAATAGAAGTAAATATAGACGAAGCTGTTATTAATAATGAAAAGCCAGCAAAAATTGAAAATGATGCTGAAGACACTGAAGATG
>JBOFNA010000134.1:0-2704 GCA_051658665.1 Oscillospiraceae bacterium | reverse complement strand
ACTGACTTAGATGGAGGCAGGCACAATGTCTTCCTCCATATCTTATATCACAAAAGGAGTGTGTGTATGAATACTGCTATCAGCGTTAAAAATGTTTATAAAAAATATGGAACTAATGAAGTATTAAAGGACATCAATATCGACATTAAAAAAGGGGAGTTTGTCTGTTTGTTAGGTCCATCGGGTTGCGGGAAATCAACATTGCTTCGCATTATTGCTGGACTCGATATGCAAACATCTGGGCAAGTATATTTGAGCGGGAAAGATGCAACAAATCTTTCGGCAGCAAAGCGTAATTTTGGTATTGTTTTTCAGTCCTATGCTCTTTTTCCAAATTTATCTGCATTTGAAAATGTAGCCTATGGGCTTAGAAACAAAAAAATTGATGCAAAATCATTAAATGAGCGTGTTGATTATTTGTTTGATATGATACATCTTTCCGATGCAAAATCACGATTTCCTTCACAATTGTCAGGTGGCGAACAGCAACGTGTGGCTTTAGCTCGAGCACTTGCGGTAAACCCCGATTTTCTCTTGCTTGACGAACCACTTTCAGCACTTGATGCAAAGGTACGCATAAAACTTCGTCGTCAGATTTGCGAGATACAAAGAGAACTCGGACTTACTACTATAATGGTAACTCACGACCAAGATGAGGCACTCACTATGGCAGACAGAATTGTTGTTATGAATAAAGCACAAATTATGCAGTCCGGTACACCAGAGGAAATATACGAACAACCAAAGAGCCGATTTGTAGCAGATTTTATAGGCTCGATTAACTTTATGGATAAGATGATTGAAGGAACTACCGTCGCAATTCGCCCTGAAAACATCAGAATTTCCACAGTTTACGAACCAGAGGCACTGCACGCAAAGCTAACCGACATTGAATTTCGGGGTGCGTTCTGTCGCTTGTCTGCAAGGGTTACTCATATAAATGATAATAGAGAAATGATGATAGATATGCCGTATAGTGAGTTTTATAAACTCTCTTTGTCTGATAGAAAGGAAGTATATATCAATCTGCCAAAGGAAAAACTTTTGCATTTTGCTGTATAATTGGAGGTGATTGATATTTTTACAAAGTTAAAAAAACTATCAGCGCAAGACTTTATCAAGGGGTTCATGATTTTTTCTATCCTCGCTTGTCTATGTTCTTTCTTGCTTTTTCCCTTGATTACTTTGTTTTTGAAAGCGTTTCAAAGCCCCAATGGTGACTTTGTTCTTTTTAACCAATTTATCACCTATTTTACATCACCCAATATGCTTTCTTCGTTGACAAACACAATATACATATCAACAATGTCAACGATTATTTCTGTGTCCCTTGCGTTTTTTTTTGCCTATGCTATTTCGAGAAAGCATATACCGTTTAAAAAACCGCTTCAGTTTATCGCTATGCTGCCATTGTTTTCTCCGACAATGTTGCTTGGTATTTCACTCATCTATCTTTTTGGCAACCAAGGGCTTTTTACAAAATTAGGATTTGTTATACCTTTATATGGTGAAGTAGGTATTATCATTGCAGAGAGCATTTTTTGTTTTCCTGTTGCGTTAATGGTGCTTGTAGTCGCTTTTTCAGCTGCGGACAACAGGCTATATGAAGCTGCCGATGCTATGGGAACGACGCCTTTTCGCAAATTACTCACAATAACTTTGCCTAATGTTAAATATGGTTTGATTAGTTCGGTGTTTATTTGCTTCACTTACAGTTTCACCGATTTTGGAGCTCCATCTGTAGTAGGAGGCAGCTATAATGTGCTTGCTACTGATATTTATAAACAAGTAATCGGTCAACAGAATTTTAATATGGGCGCAGTGGTTGGTATTATTATGATGATTCCGGCAGTCGCTTCGTTCTTTGTGGACAGGTTTGTCACAAGCAAGCAAAGCGGCTCAATATCCTCGAAAGCTGTACCGTATGTTATCAAGAAAAGCAAACTTAGCGATAATCTTTCGTTTGGATTTTGCACTACTATTTGTCTTTTAATGATTGGGTTTTTTGCAATGTCACTATATGCTTCGCTTGTCAACATCTGGCCATATAATATGTCGCTTACTTTAAAGCATTATGATTTTACAAAAGTTGCTGCCGGCTCTGCCTCTACAGCAATACAA
This sequence comes from Oscillospiraceae bacterium, assembly GCA_051658665.1. Lineage (GTDB taxonomy): Bacteria > Bacillota > Clostridia > Oscillospirales > Ruminococcaceae > JBOFNA01. The sequence goes on along the minus strand of JBOFNA010000134.1, from coordinate 583 downwards.
AATTCTATTATTGTATCTATCTTTACAGCAGTTATCGGAACAACTGTTGCGTTTTTAACGGCATATATTATGGAAAAAGTTCACATTTTACCAAAGGTTAAAAGAGTGGTTTATTTTCTTACTATTGCGCCTATGGCAATTCCCGGAACAGTTGTAGGACTTTCCTACATTTTATTTTATAATGCAAGAAGTTTTGCTATACCATTTACTAATTATTCAATTGTAAATGGGTTTAATCCACTATACGGAAGTATGGCAATTTTAGTAATTGTAAATATTATTCATTATTTTTCTGTCCCGTTTATAACAGCATCTACTGCATTAAAACGTCTTGATGGCGAGTTTGAAACAGTGTCTGATTCTCTGCGAGTTCCGTTTTATTGCACGCTTTTCAAAATCACTATTCCAATGTCGGTTGGTGCAATACTTGAGATGGTAGTTTATTTCTTTGTAAACTCTATGATAACTGTTTCAGCCGTGGTGTTCTTATATACACCAGTCTTTAAGCTTGCATCTGTTGCTATTCTTAATATGCGTGATGCGGGTGATATTGCGGAAGCGGCGGCTATGAGTATGATTATTT
>JBOFNA010000133.1:0-6045 GCA_051658665.1 Oscillospiraceae bacterium | reverse complement strand
AGTATCGAAACCGAAATCTATAGCTTTTTCCATATCTGAAGCAGTTGAGCACCCAGGTATTATTGTGATTTTATTATCTTTACAATGTTGTACCAAAGACGGGTTGAAACCTGGGCTAACCACAAAATGAGCACCAGATTTTATTGCTAAATCTGCTTGATCTGGTCTTAAAACTGTACCAGCACCAATTAATACATCAGGACACGAAGTCGAAATGCTCTTAATTGCTTCTGCTGCGTGCTCAGTTCTGAAAGTAACCTCAATACAAGGTATGCCGCCAGCTTGCAAAGCTTTTGCTATCGGTACAGCAGTTTCTGGATCATCAATTTTAACAACTGGTACTAGTCCAATTGAATAAAGTTTATCAACAATTTGTTTCATTTTTTAAAAGCCTCCAAATTAATTAAACGCCAGAGTAAGCACTAAAACCACCATCGACTGGTATAACAATGCCAGTTATAAAACTAGATGCTTTTTTAGACAATAAAAATAGTAATGAACCTAACAATTCATCGTCTGAACCAAATCTATCCATAGGAGTGTTAGATAAAATTTTATCTGTTCTTGGTGTCCTAGATCCATCTTCATTAAATAACAACTTTTCATTTTGCTTTGTTACAAAAAAACCAGGAGCAATAGCATTAACTCTAATGTTTGTTTTACAGAAATGTACAGCTAACCATTGTGTAAAGTTTGATATAGCTGCTTTAGCACCTGAATATGCTGGTATTTTTGTAAGTGGTGTGTAAGCGTTCATAGATGATACATTTACTATTACAGCATCGTCAGCATCTATCATATCTTTAGCAAAAACCTGTGTAGGTATAAGTGTGCCTATGAAATTTAAGTTAAAAACAAACTCAACACCAGATTTATCTAAATCAAAGAAAGATGTAATGTCTTTATCAATATCACCTTTAAAGTAATATTCATTAGTTGTTGTGGCAAGGGGACTATTACCACCAGCACCGTTTATTAATATATCGCATTTACCAAAATCTTTTAAAATCTCGGCATGTACTAGTTCAAGACTATCTTTATCTAAAACATTAGCTTTATATGCTTTAGCAACATAACCGTTAGAAGTTATTTGATCTGCATATTTTTGAGCGCTTTCAAGATTTAAATCAAGCAATGCTACTTTAGCGCCAGATTGTGCAATTGCACTAGCAAACATGCTGCAAAGCACACCGCCGGCACCAGTAACAACAGCTACTTTATCTTTTAGGTCGATAGAGAAAGGTAAATTCATAATAGGTAACTCCTTTTTATTTCATTTTTGACCATAATAACATATTAACAGAAAGATTTCAAGTAAAATAAATTTACCTATTTGTTAAAATTACATATAAACAATATGTATATATATAATTAATTTGTTTATATGTGATATAATTATACAAAATAAACAAAATAATTAACAAAAATTCATTAATTAGGGATAATATATTGTTGTGAAAATGATTAATTTTGGGAAATTACCAAACTTACTTTTTCAAATATTAAAATAAACAAAACTTAAAATCAAGTAATTTCCAAAAAATATACATCAATTACGCATATAATTAGAACATATTAAATGATATTTTTAGTGATTATATATAAAAATTAAAAAATACAACAAAAAAGATTGATTTAATATAGCATATTTGTTACAGTATTGTCATAGTACTTATTAAAGTGTACAAAAGTATGGATACTTAAACAAGTTAAACAAATTTATAATCTTGGAGGAATATTTTTATGGATGGAAAAGTTACTTACAATAGAGCGAAAACATGGCAGATAGCTTTGTTTGCTTTAAACAATACAGCTACTAACTTATTTTTGGTTGCTATGGGTTACATAAGTATATACGCTAATGGTATAGCAGGTATAGCTACAGTACTTATATCAACATTGCTAACGTCGATGAGAATTTTTGATGGAATTACAGACCCTATTATTGGTTATATTATAGATAAGACTGATACAAAGTTTGGTAAGTTTAGACCGCCAATCATATTAGGGTATATAATACTTACTATAAGCACGTTGCTAATGTTTAACACATTACATATTGTAGACTCTAATATTAGAGTAATTTACTTTATAGGTATATACGTTATACATATAATAGGCTATACATTTCAAACAGCTTGCACAAAAGCTGCTCAGGCTTGTTTAACAAATGATCCAAAACAAAGACCGACATTTTCACTTTATGATGGCATTTATAATACTGTATTATTTACTATTTCGGGTGTTTATATATCTAATGTTTTAGTTGGTAAAAAATACGGAGACTTTACACCAGAACTATTTAAAGAATTAATAAACGTAACAGTTATATTGGCAGGTATTTGTACATTATTAGCTATTGTAGGTATAGCTAAAAAAGATAAAAAAGAGTTTTTTGGGTTAGGTGTAGAAAGTCCGAAAATTAAATTTAGGGATTACATTGATGTTATAAAAAGCAATAGGGCTATTCAAATGCTCATTGTTGCAGCGTCTACAGATAAATTAGCTAATACGGCTGCGAGAAATACAATTGTTGTAATTGTAATTTATGGAGTTTTAGCTGGAGATTACACTCTTAGCGGTTCTATAGCTGCTTTAATGACACCTATTAGTTTAATTGTTTTAAGCATAGGTATACAATATGCGAGAAAATTAGGGCAGAAAAAAGCATTGGTATCATTTACTTGGGTAGCTATGATATTTGCTTTTGTTTTAGGTGTTTTAATACTATTTGGAGATATGTCAAAACTTAGTTTAAGTAATGTTAACTTATTTACAGTTGCTTATATTGTTGCTCTTATTTTTATGAGCGCATCTATGCAAGTATCTGGAAACATTGTTATACCTATGATAGCAGACTGTTCTGATTATGAAACATATCGTACAGGGAAATATGTACCAGGTATGATGGGGACGCTTTTCTCATTTGTTGACAAATTGATATCATCTCTTGCTACTACAATTGTTGGGTTTTCTTTTGCGGCGATAGGTTTTAAAGATAAGTTTCCTGACATAAAAACAGAGTATTCAGACAATTTAAAGTATGTAGCGGTTGCTCTTTTTATAGGTCTACCAATTTTTGGGTGGATTTGTTCGTTGATAGCGATGAAGTTTTATCCTTTAGATTCTGAAAAAATGAGTGAAATTCAAATTGATATTCAAAGAATTAAAAATGAAGGATCGAAAAAAGAAAAATTAATGAGCGTTTAAATATTTACTCAACAGTATTTTAATATGAGAAAGCCATTACACTTTATATATTATTTACAAAAAAAATATTAAATATATGAATAATATATAATAAATAGATATACTTTGGCGAATAAGTAAAAAATAAGTTGTTTTATAATTTTGTTTAGTGTACAATGTTTTTAGAATTTAAAATAATTAAAAGTATTGATTTACAATTTCTATTATTTAAAAAGCTATATAATTTAAAGGTTTAACTTACAACTATATAGATATAATGAGTATTTATTGATATGTTTTATGACTAAAAATATTTGGGGGCTATTATGACTAAAGAAATTACCTATAATAGGGCTAAAGTTTGGCAAATTGCACTTTTTGCTCTAAACAACTCAGCGACAAACTTATTTTTTTTATTAATGACCTTTGTATCTTATTATGTAAACGGAGTAGCTGGAATAGCTGTTGTAACAGTATCATTTTTATTAACAGCAATGAGAATTTTTGATGGATTTACAGACCCTATTATAGGTTTTTTCATAGATAAGACAGACAGTAAATTCGGTAAAATTCAGACCTTCAATGGTTATTGGATATTTAATCATGGCTTTTAGTGCGCTGATTATGTTTTCTACATTACATAAAGTACCGGAGTCATTTAGGTTAATTTATTTTATAGGTATATATGCAGTATATACTATAGGATATACTTTTCAGACAGCGTGTACAAAAGCTGCGCAAGTTTGTTTAACAAATGACCCAAAACAAAGACCTGTTTTCACTTTATTTGATGCAATTTATAATACATTATTGTCAACTGGTGCTTCTGTTTATGTATCTAACTTTTTATTTGGGAAATATGGTGCTTTTAGTGCAGAACTTTTTTCTGAGCTTGTATTAACTATAGTTGTATTAGCAGGAGTCTTTACATTACTTGCAGTTATAGGTATATCTCAAAAAGATAAAAAAGAATTTTTTGGATTAGGTTCAAAAGAAAATAATATTAAATTTAAAGACTACTTAGATGTTGTTAAGAAAAACAAAGCAATTCAAATGTTGATTTTTGCAGCATCTACAGATAAGCTAGCAAGTTCAACAATGAGAAATGCAGTAGTTTTAGTTATAATCTTTGGGGTAATATCTGGAGACTATGCTTTATATGGTCAAATAAGTGCATTTACAACAATACCTATATTAATAATTGTAATGTTAGGTGTAAAGTATGCAAGTATGTTGGGGCAAAAAAAAGCATTAGTTGTTAGCACGTGGTTATCTTTAGCGCTAGGGGTTAGTTTAGGATATATGGTTATTTTTACAGATATGACTTCTTTAAGTTTCTCTAATATTAATTTATATACAATAATTTTTTGTGTTGCATTTATTTTAATGGGGTCATTCCAAAGTTTATCTAGCAATATTGTTATACCGATGATAGCCGACTGTTCTGATTATGAAACATATAAAACAGGTAGATATGTGCCAGGTATGATGGGGACGCTGTTTTCTTTTGTTGATAAAATAATTTCATCATTTTCAACAACAATAGTTGGGTTTATACTTGCAAGTATTGGGTTTAAAGAAAAATTGCCAACTGCTGATACATTATTAACAAAAGAGCTTTTATATGTAGGTTGTTTTTTGTTTGTAGGGATGCCAATTATAGGTTGGATATCATCATTAGTAGCAATGAAGTTTTATCCGTTAGATGCTAACAAAATGAAAGAAGTACAAGAAAAAATTCAAGAAATTAAAGAGTTATCACAAAAATCAAAAGTTTAGAAGACAAGAAAATATTTATATAGTAATAAATATTTATATAGCAATAAATATTTGTGGAAAAAACATTAATATTATTGTATAATATATTCGAAATAAAATTAATTATTTTGTAATCAAAGTTAAAAAAAAAATATTTATAAGAGGGTGTAAAAAATGAAAATGACATTTAGATGGTATGGTAAAGATGACCCAGTAACATTAGATAATATTAGACAAATACCTAATATGAGTGGAGTTGTAACAGCTATTTACTCTACAGCAGTTGGTGAGGTTTGGAGCCAAGAAGAAATTAATAAATTAAAAGAAGAGATAACGGCTAAGGGCTTAGAGATGGAAGTAATTGAAAGTGTACCTGTACATGAAGACATTAAATTAGGTAGAGGTGATTACTTACGATACATAGAAAATTACAAAGAAAACATAAGAAGGCTAGGTAAAGCAGGAGTTAAAGTAATTTGTTATAACTTTATGCCAGTTTTTGATTGGACAAGAAGCCAGTTAGATAAAGAGTTGGCAGACGGATCTACAGCTTTGGTTTTTTATAAAGATCAAGTAGATTTAATGGACCCTGTTTCTGGCGACTTAGCCTTACCAGGTTGGGATACAAGTTATACAAAAGAAGAAATGAAAGAACTTATTGATGCTTATACAAACTTAGGCTCAGAAGGATTATGGAAAAACTTAGAGTTTTTCTTAAAAGAAATAATACCTGTTGCTGTTGAGGCAGATGTCAACATGGGTGTACATCCGGATGATCCACCGTGGAGCATTTTTGGTATACCAAGAATTTTAACAGATGAAAAAAGCTTAGCAAGAATGTTGTCTATTGTTGATGTTAAGAATAATGGTTTAACACTATGTGCAGGCTCATTAGGTTGTGCAACATTTAACGATTATCCAGATATGGTTAGACGTTTTGGTAAAATGGATAGAATTCATTTTGCTCATTTAAGAAACATTAAGATTTTAGAAAATGGATTTGAAGAAGCAGCTCATTATTCTGGTTGCGGTTCATTAGACATGGTAGAAATTTTAAAAGCTTATCATGAAGTTGGGTTTAAAGGTTATATAAGACCT
>JBOFNA010000132.1:0-2262 GCA_051658665.1 Oscillospiraceae bacterium | reverse complement strand
ATTGTTACAATTCTCTTTCCATACTCACCATTTACGAGTAGCAGTATTTTATTCTTCTTTTTACAGAAGCAATTAACCATTGCCTCAACCGCATAAGAACCGCTGCCCTGTAACAATACCGTTGCATAGTCATCGTTTGCCGAAATAGCTGTTATATCATCTAGTACAGAGGTTGTGATTGCCTTATACTCATCGTCCCAAGTACAGTGGTCGGTAAGCATTGCATTTTTAACAGCATATTTTGTAGTGAGTGGTCCGGGAGTTAAAAGCTTATGCTCTGCTGATTGTGCAAGTTTCGTGTTTATATCTTCAACAACACCTACAAGCTCGCTCATATCATCTATGATGTAGTCAGCACCTGCTTTGTAATAAATTTTTCTCACCTCAAGCTTCTTAGTTTCAAGCTCTTTTTCAGTTAAAGTGTTCACGTCATCTTTTGTAAGCCCGAGTTCAGACGAGCCCATAATAATCCCAACTGTCCAGCAGTTTGCATTTTTACCCTCGCTTATATCAGTAACAGTATCACCGACTTTTACCGCATGACGTGGATTATCTATGCCAAAATGAGCAAGGTTTTCCCACATCATAAAAGGTGCAGGTCTACCAGCAGTTACTTCATCTGACGCAATGCAAAAGTCTGGAGCATATCCATTTTTTGCACAAAGCGCAAGAACCTCATCCATCATTGCCTTGGTGTATCCTGTTGTAGATCCGATTTTAATAGAGCGTTCACGCAGTGCAGAAATAGCCTCTGCAACATATTCTTTTACGTCACAGTGACTTGTGATATTTGCAAAAAGTGTGCTTTCAAACACAGAGTAGACTTTCAGAATTTCTTCTTCTGAAATCGGCTTATCAAGCATTTTGGCAATGGCTCTTGTATGGTCAATTTTGAGTAACCCCATAGGTTTTCTTGCCATTTCATTTGTAATATCAACGCCAATGCTCTTAAAGCCATCTACAAAGCCTTTAATTGGTGCAAAACACCCATAGTCAATTGTTGTTCCTGCCCAGTCAAAAATTACTGCCTTAATCATTTTGTAATCCTCCTAAATTATTGATAAAATATTCACCGATATTTGTTTTAACCTCTTCGTAAGTACCGTGATAATTACTTCCGCCAGTAACGAGCAGATGATGCTTTTCGCAAAGCGAAATAATCTCGTGATATCGCTCCTTTGGATTTGACGGGTGGAAAAGTTAAATGCCTTTTAGCCCGTAGGGAATTAACTTTTCCACCAAAAATAAATTGTTCTGCAATAGATTGGCAAGAATCGGTATTCCGCCATCAGCGACTATTATTTCCACTATATCTCGTACAGGTATATAGGTGATGTCACAATCACAAATACCACCATTCTTAAAAGTATTTTTATAAAAATTCCCAAACATTTCCGATACCTGACCCGTTTTTACAAAGTGTGCCATAATATGTTGCTTATATCTACATTGGCCATTTCGATTAAGTGCGTCTACAGATATGTTGAACCCTTGTATTTGTAAAATCTCAATCTGTTTCAAGCTATTTTCGTGCCGTCTTTTTAATATTTCGTTGCCATGACTCTCAATATTGTAGGTGTCACGGTATCAATAGCCCAAGATGTGTGCATTTATGCCAGTATCATAATCTATAGCCGATATTTCAATTGCAGATATTGCTATAATATCATGCTTTTTTGCTCTGCTTTTTTGCCATTTGTAAAATTTCATCTATTGTGAAGCTACCATCTGATACTGTTTAATGGACGTGCAAATCAGCTTTTTGCATATACTAAACCTCCATCACGTCAAAACGCACTTTAGACGTTAATATTTTTGCATTTTCAGATTTTCTTTTTTGCTCCTGCTCTTACGCAAGATTTGAAATAAGTGAAATAATTTCTGTTTTTTCTGCAATATCTGCATTAAGCGCACCGTCAAGTACAGCAATTGCGTCCACTTTTTTCAAAGAAGTCGCCCAATATTAGGGCATACCCTTTTATGTTTTCAAAACTCACCATACACTCCGTCGCAAGAGCCTCACCCAAATAAAACAGCGAGTTTTTAACGCTCTCTCTAGCTTTTAGCATAACAATCTTTTTGTGGGTCTCGCTTATTAACTGCACCTTGTACTTTTCTTAAAGCTTATCTGCAAGTGAAGTTAGCTTTTCTTCCTCCGCAAGCGAGCATATCTTGAAAAAATTCCTTTTATTCATCTTACCATCTTTTCATCCAAGCGTCAGTTTTCTTTTGAACCCTAACCTTGACAAATTCATAAATGAG
>JBOFNA010000131.1:0-3082 GCA_051658665.1 Oscillospiraceae bacterium | reverse complement strand
GTTTACACTAACTTATATTTTTTCACTTTTTTACTTGGTAAAAAGTGAAAAAATATAAGTTAGTGTAAACCCCTTTCAAAAGGTACACTAACTTATATTTTTTATTTTATTGACTAATATTTTTTATTTGATTCATCGCTTGCCTTACTTCATGTAAGCTTTTAGCTAAATGTTCTTCAGAAACTTTTAAAACATTTTCAGCAAATGTAGATGAAGCTCTTTTAATATCCGACGCATTTTTTTTAGATGTTTCTGTAATCTCTCTAGCTGCCATTTGAGATGTTTCAGTAAGTTCTCTAGCTTTAATTTGAGATGACTCAAAAATTTCTTTAGCTTTAAATTGAGATGTTTCAGTAAGTTCTTTAGCCTTTTTTAAAGAAAGTTCTAAAATTTCATTAGCTTTTTTTCTTGCTTCTTTTACAATTTCATTTTCTATAACCATCATCTCGGCTTTATCTTTAGCTTTTTTAGTAATAAAATCCGCTTCTTTTTTTGCTGCCGTAACAATTTCGTTTCTATCGTCAACAATAGCCTTAGCTTGCCTTATCTCAGTTGGTAAATTTAACCTTATATCATCAATAAATTCTTGAATTTTTTCAAAATCTACCGCTCTTTTTCCCCTTGAAAGTGGTAGCGTCCAAGCATCTTCTATTAACTCATCTAACTTTTCTAATATATCCTCTATATTCATTATTTATCTCCCTTATAAAGTCTATCTTTTATTATATCTAAATTTTCATTATGAACAAACATAGATATATCACCATCAAATTTAGCAACTTGCTTAACAGCGCTTGAACTTAAATACATATATTCACTACTTGCATTTATATATATAGTCTCTAAATTTTTATTTAAGATTTTATTAATCAAAGCATGTTGAAATTCATATTCAAAATCTGTAACAGCTCTTAGGCCTTTTACTATACAACAAGCCCCTTTTTCTTTACAATAGTCAGCTAAAAGCCCGCTATAATACTCAACTCTTACATTATTTATATTTGCAATACTGTTTTCAACCATTTTAACTCGCTCTTTATTACTAAATGTGTAAATTTTATCAGGGTTATCTAAAATAAGTATTATAAGTTCTTCAAAAAGATTAGATGACCTTTTTATTATATCTAAATGTCCATTTGTTATTGGGTCAAAACTACCTGGATAAACTCCAACCATATCTTTTTTCATAAATTTTAAACCGCCCCAACAAAAACTGTTATTTTCACATTTCCATATCTGTACTCTTTAAACAAATTAAGTTTTTGTGAGTCATATAATATATCATATTTTTTATTAGTTTCGCAAATAATTTTACCATCATTTGTTAAAGCCTTATATGCATAATTTAAAACTTCATTTAATAAATCGCTTTTATACGGTGGGTCTATAAAAATAAAATCATACTTATCTTTAGTGTTTTTCATGAAATCTAAAGCGTCCATTTTAACAACTTTAGATTTTTTATATAACTTTGTCTTTTTTAAGTTTTCTTTAATTATATCTTGGTTTTCTCCATAATTATCAATAAAAAGACAAAAATCTGCCCCTCTACTTAACGCCTCTATACCAAGTTGTCCAGATCCTGCAAATAAATCAACGACTCTGCTTTCTAAAATATCTGCTTGTATGGAACTAAAAATCGACTCTTTTACTCTGTCCGATGTTGGACGAACAACATCACTTCCTGCTGGTGATAAAAGTTTCATACCACGAGCTGTTCCCGTTATTACTCTCATTAATCATACTCCAAATATATTGTTAATTTTTATAATATAATAATATGTGCCACATTGTCAAGTTTTATATATCTATTTATCATTCTTAAAGTAATTAATTATATTATTAATGTCTTTTTTTGTAAGAATTTTTATATCATTAAAATCTTCTTCTTTTGCTTTCTTTATATTTTCAACACCCTTAAAGTGTTGTAATAAAATATTTGCTTTTTTTTCTCCAATACCATATACATTACATAAAGTTAAGTTTATATTTCTTTTTTTAGATAAATCTCTTTGATAAGCTATAGAAAATCTATGCACTTCATTTTGTATTTCTGTTATAAATTTAAAAATATTATTATTAGATTTTATCTCTACTTTTTTACCATCTTTAGTTATCGCATCTGTTTTATGCTTATTATCTTTAACCATACCAAAAACAGGTATGTAAACACCCATTTTATTTAAAACATTTTTCACCGTCGACACATGCCCTTTTCCCCCATCTAATAAGATAATGTCTGGTGTGCTACTAAAACTTTTATCATCACCTTTATTTAATAGCCTTGTAAATCTTCTTTCAATCACTTGAGCCATTGATTTGTAATCATCTTGCTCTAATTGATCTTTAATCTTAAACTTACGATAATGACTTTTTAATGGTCTACCATCCTTAAATACAATCATAGTACCAACTATATCATCACTGCCTAAATTAGAAATATCGTAGCTTTCTATACGTTTTGGTAAATTATCTAAATTTAAAATATTTTTTAATTCAGTTAAAACCTTTACTTGAACATTTTTATCATTATTATTTAATAATATATCTAGTTTATCAACAGAGTTTTTAATTGCCATCATAACAACCTTAAAGTTATCGCCTTTTTTAGGCACCATAAACTCAACTTTTTTATTATGCTTGCCTTTTATAGCATCACATAAAATTTTCATATCTTCAAAGTCATCATCTAACATAACTATACTTGGTATATCTCCATTATCAATATAATACATACTCAAAAAATCGTTTCTAACACTATTTATATCAGAAACATCATTAAAAAAACTTTCTTCCTTATCACAAAGAATGCCATTTCTAAATTTCAAAACATTAACAACTGCAATATCTTCCCTAAAGCTAAACCCTACAACATCTTGATCCACTTTTTCTTTTTGAATAACTTTTTGACTTTCTTTAATTTTATCTATAGCCATAAGCTTATCTCTATAAATTACAGCCTTATCAAAGTCTAAATTTTCAGACGCTTCAATCATCATCTTTTTTAAATATTTATTTATGTCCGTATTGTCATTTTTAGACAAAAAGTTTACAGCCTCATCAATAGTTTTATTATAATCTT
>JBOFNA010000130.1:0-3976 GCA_051658665.1 Oscillospiraceae bacterium | reverse complement strand
ATAATTAAAAATTTAGCACCAATACTCATACCAGTATCGACAATTTTATTAAAATCAAGTGTACCTTCTCCAATTTCAGCAAACCTTATTACATCAGTAAATACTTGCATGAATTTTTTCATATCTGTAGGTGACAAATCTGTAAAGTCTGGTGATACAACTTTATAGTCTTTAAGATGTAAAAGTTCAAGTCTACCCTCATAGCCTTTAATAAATTCAACTGGGTTTTCTCCACCTCTTTGCACCCAATGCACATCTATTTCAAAACCTAACTTTTCAGTGTTATCACGAATGATATCTAATAAATATTTACCGTCATATTTAATAAATTCGATATGATGATTATGATAATAAAGTTTTATACCATGCTCTTCTAGCCTTACTGCCATTTCTTCTGCTTTTTTCGCAAATTCCATAGCCTTTTCTAAAGAACCAATATAGTTGAATGGTAACATACCAACTCTTAAATAGTTGCATCTTAATGTTTTGCAATCTTGTATAATTTTATCAAAATTTGTAGTCAAAGACTCCATACCAGGCATCATAGGTTCAACAGCTGCACTTAATGCTGCAATTGTTATACCAAAATCGTCACAAGCTTTTTTTATTTCATCAACATTTTTAGCCGACATTTCAATTTGTGACACTTCTATACAATTAAATCCAGTTTCAGATAATTTTTTTAATGTTGTATAAACACCATTATCTATTACTTCTTGTCTTAAAACCATCATTTGTACGCCAATTTTTGCTTTCACCATAACAAATTACCCCATTTCAATTTCTATTTTTTCTTTATGTGATAAAACAATTTTATCTATCATTTTAATAGATTTAGCTGCCTCTTGTACAGTTACATAATCATTATTATCATTAATCAATGCACTGTAAAAAGCATGTATGCAAATACAATGTCCCGATCCATAATAATGTTTGCTACCTGTAAGTTTTTTATCTTCTACGACAAAATCCATTACATTTACATCGTTGTTTTTAATATAAACCTTGCTATTTCTCATAATTATTTTCGCTTTTTCACAAACAAACTCCATCTCTACAGACGAGTTGTCACAGTAAGCAATAGTTGCAAAAAATATACCACTGGCACCATTCTTAAAATTTATATGTGCTACACTTGTATCTTCAACTTAAATATCTTTAAGAGAAAAATTAGCAATTGTACCAGATATGCTTTTAATATCACCAACTATATAATTCATCAAATCTAAAGTGTGTACAGTTTGATTTATCATAACTCCGCCACCAGATTTTAACATTTCTCCTCGCCAAGGTTCACTTTCATAATAAGTTTTGTCTCTTGACCAAGTAACAAACGCCTTGCACCCCTTTAGTTTCCCATATTTTTCATTTTTAATAATATCTTTAAGAACTATTGTCGTATCATTATACCTATTTTGTAAACATACACCTATCTTAATATTATACTTTTTTTCTAAATCAAATAATGTTTCTGCTTCTTTATAATTCATAGAAACTGGTTTTTCAGTAAAAACATTAATTTTTTTTGATGCGCATTTTGTTATTATAGGAGCATGTAAATAATGAGGTAGACATATATGTACACAATCAAGTTGCTCATTTTTTAACATTTCATCTATATCGTCATAAAAATTAATACTTGAAAAATGTTTGCGTGTATTTTTGTTAATATCACATACTGCAACAAGTTTTAACCGTTTGTCTAACATTATTGCATTTTTATGTATATATGAAATTGTTCCAAGTCCTACTATTGCTACTTTTAACATATATTCTACCTCAGGTAATTTATTATTTTTCAGAGTCTATTTTTTCTTGTAGTTTTTCTAAGAAAAAGTTTTCATCAAAGTCAATACTTACTTTTTCACCTAACCAACTAGATAAGTGTATTGCATTAGCCAACCTAACCCCGTTAATACCATCACTGCCTGGTGCTACTAATGGTGTCTTGTCTAAAATATTATTAGCAAAGTTTTTAAGTACATCAGCGTGTTGTACACCCCAAGCATTAGGAAACTCAATTGTTTCTGTTTCCATTAGGTCGCTATCTCCACCCATTGCTCCACCCATCATTAATTTAAATACTTCTTCAGGGCTGCTTGTTTCTTTATTTACTTGCTCTTCTGATTTTTTAAGTCTAGTTACTTTAGCTGTTTTTGAACCTTCAACAACAATTTTACCTTTGTCGCCTAAAATTTCTAATCTATCTGTACCATCTAAATCATGTGTACAAGTTACAAATACACCTGTTGCACCATTTTTATAATCAAATAAAGCTGTTACTTCATCTTCAACTGCTATATCTCTTTTATACCCATATTTTACGTTTGAATAAACTTTTTCTGGCATACCACATAACCATTGTAATAAATCTATTTGATGTGGTGCTTGATTAACTAAAACTCCACCACCCTCACCTTTCCATGTAGCTCTCCACGCACTCATATTATAATAAGCTTGTGGACGGTACCAAGTAGTAATAATCCAGTTTGTTCTTCTAATTTCACCAATTTCTCCATTATCAATAATCTCTTTAAGTTTCTTGTACAATGGGTTCATTCTTTGGTTAAAGAAAACTCCAAAAGTTAACTCAGGTTTGCTTTTAGCAACATCAATAACTTCTTGAACTTGCTTTGTATAAACACCAGCTGGTTTTTCCAATAAAACATGAATGTTTCTATTTAATGCTTGTATACCCATTTCTGGATGTAAATAATGTGGTACTGTAGTTACCACTGCATCTACATTTCCACTTTCTAACATTTCAATATAGTCTGAGTACACAGGAGTATTAGGAAACATGATCTTTATTTTATCAACAGTTTCTGGGTTAATGTCGCAAAATGCTCCGATTTCAATTTGATCAAATTTAACATCTGACTTAGGCATAGGACTAGGATTAATTTGTTTACCTGTTATTAAATTAGTGTAAATTCCACCTTGTTGGCCAACGCCGATAATACCTAATTTTACTTTTTTCATATTATCCACCTATCTTTTTTAAAATTTCATTAATCGCATTATATTGCATCTCGTACCCTTGTTCACCAGTTATTTCAGCTTCAACATTTACAACTTTTTTAGCCTCTTCAAGCTCTAAACTTTGTAAAGAACCAAACATTGCAAGATGAGGCTCAAGAGTTAAAAACCCTTTATACCCATCATTTATTGCCATTTCTAAAATTTGTGGTATATTACCATCACCTGTACCCGCTAAAACATTATATGATACACTGTAAGTCGCATCTTTTATATGGAAATATAGTATATGCTCTTTTAAAAGTTCATATGCTTCAAGTGTGTTATCGCCACATTGTACAAAATTTGCAAAATCAAAAATTGCTTTAAATGACGGCGACCCAACTTCATCAAAAATAACCTTACATCTTCTTGCTATATCCCCAAAAATATCTTTTTCATTTTCATGTAGTAAAATAACATCATATTTAGATGCTACAGTTGCAAATTGCTTAATCTTATTAATTACAACATCTCTAAAATCATCATAATTTAAACTCTTATCTATAAAAAAGCTAAATATTCTAATATATTTGCAGTTTAAAAGGTTTGCAACCTTACATAAAGTTTCTAAAACAGTTAGTTGTTTTAAAAAAGCTTCTTCATCATCAACAAAAATTTTACCAATAGGTGAACCTATTGAAGAAACTTCTATCCCATTTTGTTGTAACCTTGGGTAAACTGTATCTTTAAATTCATCAAAAGAGTAATCTCCCACGTTTTTTCCGTCTATACCTCTAATAGATATATGTTTCATACCTAAAGATTTAACTACTTCGATTTGTTTATCTAAACTATCTGATATTTCATCGGAAAAACCAGAAATAAAAATATTTTTCATTTAACTAACCTCTTATTTATTAGTTTTTTCAAGAGTTTCCCAAATGCCTGTTAAATACATAGCCCCTAAAGCCCTATCGTATAAACCATAACCTGGTCTACCTTGCTCGCCCCAAAT
>JBOFNA010000129.1:0-2587 GCA_051658665.1 Oscillospiraceae bacterium | reverse complement strand
ATTGAGTTTGGTTTAAAAACACCTAACAATGCACCTGCAGGCCAAATTAATGATTATGAAGCTAGCAAATTGCAAATTATAAAACTAGATATTATAGAAGGTGATGTCATAACACCAAACTCTCCTGTTTTTGCATCTTATACGGAAGTTAATAGAGCACCTATTGACCAACCTAATAATAATACATTGAAGAGAGATTTTTACGATAATAAAATAGTTTTAGATGAAACAAATTTCGGTAAAACAAAAGATGAGTTTAGAGGACGTTTATATACCTTGAGACTTTCAGTTGTAAACGATTATGTAACACCTAAACCAAACCCTTATGAAGTTCCTGTAGATGAAGAAACATTTGTATTTACAACTGTTTCATCAATACCAAGTGTTCCTACCCCTAATGATTCTATAATTGTAGTTCCTATAAGAAATAGAGAATTACCTACTAATGAAATCAAACCAGAGTTAGGGTCTGAAGCAATTGTTAGATATGCAGTAAGATCAAAATTTGATAACTCAAGTTTAACATTAAGAAATATTACATATACACCAATTTTACATTCAATAACTGGTACACAAATTGAGTTAACAAATTTATCAAAGACTACTCAACAAGCAGGTAATTCAGTCAACTTAGAAACTATTTTTTTTGATGTAGAAAATGGTGAAGATGTTAGAGATCCTAACGATGCTATACGAAGAGGGTATACATACAGTTTTAAATATGTTGCGCAATTAGATTTGAATGACGATGGAGCACCAGAAACTACTTTACCTTTAGATCCAAATGATAAATTTGTAAGTCTAAGCAATACATTACATAAAGATATTCCTAGAGTAACGGCTTATAGTGTGAATAGACAACCTGGATCATTTACATTTAAATTCAAACCAAATGATTATGATAGATTTATAAATCCTACTAGTTTAAATATTTCTATTGGTGGCGTAAATTCATCAATACCATATCCTACAACTGTAGATCCAAATGGGTTTATGTCAGTTACGGTACCGAACTTAAGAACAGGTAATTTTTCAGTTTCAGCTAGTGGAACAACTGTATTAGGAAATAATAGTTTTTCAAGGCAAGAAACATTATTTGAATATAATTTTATAGATACTACAAAAACACCTAATACTGAATTGAGTTTTGATGCAGAGGTATTAGATAATAAATTAGAAATTACTGTTGGAAATATGTCTGCTAATAATGACATATTCGATAGAATAGTCAATTTATCTATTACTATAGACTCAGTTTCTGGCGCAGTTCCTTCATTGACTATGGATAACTTAACCTTAGATATTAACAATAAAATAATTATACCTTTGCTATCTATATCTCAATTTGATGGAGAGAGAGTAGAAATATCAATTGATGCTCTATATGATCAGGATCAACTGGTTTATGATACAATTACTTCTATCCCAGACCCTAATAAAGGATATATATTATTAGTATTTAACGATGTAAAAGGTAAATATGAGTATCTGTCAAAAAATAGAAATGGAGATTTAGTTAGAAGTGATAAGGCGACCGACTCTTTATTTAAAAACGTTGTGAAAACAGTTAACTCACAAACATCAGGAGGGTTTTTAGAATTCTCAAATGACATTGGTTCAAATAGAAACTACATTTATGATTATTCTTATGGTTTTATTAATTTAAATGGTATATTTAATACATCAGCAGTACAAAACAAATTAATAATAAAAGAAATATCAAGAACAAGTATAGATGTTGGCTTAACTTCAAGTAATCAAGTTTCAATCAATTACATAAGCCCATCTATTTCAGACGCAAATTTTGTTGTTGGATTAGTAGATGCGGAATTCAACTTTATGGTTGATACATCTACTCAAACAACACCATTAATAAATAACAGAGTATATGTTGAAGTTTATGAAAATATATCAGGTAATATCGTTAATACATTTAATGTTGATAATATAAATGCTAATGGAAGCACTTTAGCGTTAGCATCAATAACTGGGTTAATACCTGCAACTGAGTATGTAGTTAGAGTATCAGGAGATTTTGATACAACAAATGGTGTGTCAAGAGAATACTTATACGATGATGATGCTAGAGTTAATGGAAGAAACTATAGATTTAATACATTAAGTGTAATAAATATAGGGTCAAATTTTTTCACACATAATGTAGTATCAATATCTCCGACTGTAAAAGCTGCAAGGTTTAACTTTGATGTTCCTTCACCGGCTTCAATCGCAGAGATTAGATATGAAGTTTATGATATAGCAAATCTTACAACACCTTTAAATCTTGCTATAATGCCTGATATTGCACCGATAAGTGGATCGACTTCGAAAAATATTAATATAAATTTTGCAGAGAACTTTTACTTAGGAAATAGATATAGGTTAGTTGTAAAAGCTTACGTAAACTCCCCTACAGGTCTAGATGAGGTTGCTACAAGAGATTATGATTTTACATTGAGAACATTGTTTTCACCAATTTCTAATGTTTCAGCTATCCCATCATCATCAGAGTTAGATTTGAGAGTCACAGTAGGCGACTCAGAAATGACAATATCTAATGGTGAGTACTCAATATCTATTTACAATG
>JBOFNA010000128.1:0-5379 GCA_051658665.1 Oscillospiraceae bacterium | reverse complement strand
AGCTATATATAAAACAATAACTACCTATTATAATCATAACTTGGTCTATATGACTTATGGGTGAAAATAAAACCATAACTCCAAAAACAAGTAAAATAACACACTCTATTAAAATAAAAAGGTACCCTCTTACTAAGTTTTTTTTGTATATATAGTAAACTATCCCTTTTATTATTGCATTTATTATTGCATAAGATGAAAAAGCAACAGGAACTATCGAAATACCTATATCATCAAAATTTAATAGTAAAATTCCTAGTATTAAATTAATGATAGCCCCACCTAAACTAATTGCATTTTCTTTATCTCTAACATTTTTAGATACAAAAAAAACTTTTACCAACGACGTTAAACCATTTAATAAAAACCCTCCACTTATTATATAAAGTAACGCATACAATAAATCAGATTGTCTTCTTAAAATTAATACTCCAATAGATATAAAAGATATAAAGGATATAAATAGCCTAAAACTATTTATATTTAACTTTAATAAATCTTTTCTCATAAGTTATCATATCCATCTTGTTTATATCCCAAAATTAATCTTTCATTATTATATATAATTGGTCTTTTTATAAGCATACCATTACTTGATAAAAGTCTTATCTTTTCATCATACTCCATTGTTTTAAGCTTTTCTTTTAACATTAGATCTTTATAAACTTTACCACTTACATTGAAAAATTTATTAATATCTAAACCGCTTATATTTATCATATCTTTAATTTCACCTTCTTTAGGCACTTCTTTAGATATGTCTTTATTTATAAAATCAATACATTTATCAGTTAAATGCTTTTTTGCTTTGTTGCAAGTACTACACTTAGGATAACCATAAAAAATATAATTCATTATAACACCTCTTTAAAAAAATATAAAATTAAATTTTAAATATAAATAAAAATAAATTAATTAAGTTTACATGAATTTTATTTATTATATAATAAAACAATAAAAAAGACAGCAACCCTAAAGTTACTGCCTTTCACCTAATGTTAAATTAAACTTAACTTAACTTATATGGTGAGCCATCGGCGACTCGAACGCCGGACCCTTTGATTAAAAGTCAAATGCTCTACCGACTGAGCTAATGGCTCGTATTTAAAATTTATTGCTTTATCATTATACCAATGTAGTTGTATTTTGTCAACGTTTTTTTAACAATTTTTATTTTTTTATTTTTATCTTATTTTTCACAGTTGATTAAAATAAAGTTAAAAGTAAAGTATCACTACTTTACTTTTAACTTTATTAACCTTTTTATACATCTATCTTTTTTGTTTTTATATCTTCTTTAATTTCATTTATAAATAATTCAATGTTTTTATTACCTATATCACCGTGTTTTCTATGTCTTACACCAACTTTATTTTCATCTATCTCTTTATCTCCTACAATTAGCATATATGGTATCTTTAAAACCTGTGCTTCTCTTATTTTATATCCTAACTTTTCATTTCTTTCATCTATTTCAACTCTTATTCCATTTTGTTTTATTAACTCTTTTATTTTATTTGCATAGTCTACATGCTTTTCAGAAACAGGTATCACTTTAACTTGTACCGGACTTAACCATAAAGGAAATGCACCAGCAAAATGTTCTGTTAAAATACCTATAAACCTTTCTAAACTACCAAATAAAGCTCTGTGTACTATTACTGGTCTCTTTTTTTCTCCATTTTGATCTATATAGTTAACGTCAAACCTTTCTGGTAATTGAAAATCAAGTTGTATAGTACCACATTGCCATGACCTACCAATACAATCTTTTAAATGAAAGTCTATTTTAGGGCCGTAAAAAGCTCCATCGCCTTCATTAATTTTATACGGTATTTTAATTTCTTCTAGAGCTTGCCTCAATGCATCTATAGCAATGTTCCATTGCTCTTTTGTCCCCATAGAGTCCTCAGGTTGTGTTGATAACTCTACCTTATACTCAAACCCAAATGCACTGTAAATTTTTTGAGCTAAATGAATTACTCCAATTATCTCATCTTTCATTTGCTCTTCTGTCATAAATATATGCGCATCATCTTGTGTAAAGCTTCTTACTCTCATCAGACCGTGTAATGCCCCTGATAGCTCATGTCTGTGAACAAGACCTAATTCTCCCATTCTTTGTGGTAAGTCTCTATATGAGTGTATTTTTCGTTTGAATGTTAGCATACACCCAGGACAGTTCATTGGTTTTATGGCATAATCTTCATCATCTATATTTGTTGTATACATATTATCTTTATAATGGTGCCAATGCCCTGATGTTTCCCAAAGTTTACGATTTAAAATAACTGGTGTTTTAATTTCATCATAACCATTAAGTCTATGTTCTTCTTTCCAAAAGTTTTCTAACTCGTTTCTAAGAACCATGCCTTTTGGCATAAAAAACGGAAATCCTGGCCCTTCTTCATAAATGTCATATAAATCAAGCTCTTTTCCTATTTTTCTATGGTCACGTTTTTTAGCCTCTTCTACCATCTCCAAATGTTCTTTAAGCATTGCCTCTTTAGGAAAACTTACGCCATAAACCCTGCAAAGCATTTTGTTTTTTGCATCACCCTTAAAATATGCACCTGTGGTCTGTGTTAACTTTACAGATTTTATTATGGATGTGTTTATAATATGTGGACCTCTACAAAGCTCAATAAAATCACCTTGCCTATAAAAGCTAAGTTTCTCACCATTCTCACCATGCTCTTTTATTAACTGCTTTTTATAAGGCTCTTTATTTTCTTCAGCCCAGTATAACGCCTCTTCCAATGACATATAAAAACGTTCAATTTCAATTTTTTCTTTAGCAATATTTTTAATTTCTTTTTCAATTTTTTCTAAATCTTCTGGTGTAAAAGCTTTTTCTACATCAAAATCGTAAAAAAATCCTGTTTCTAAACTAGGTCCTATTGACAATTTGGCATTTGGATAAAGCCTTTTTACCGCTTGAGCTAATATATGTGCTGTTGAGTGCCAAAAAGCCATTTGTCCATCTTTACTATCAAAAGTTAAAACTTCTAATTTGCAATCTTGTAAAATTTCATCTCTTAAATCGCAAACTTTTCCGTCAATTTTTGCTGCCACTGAAGATCTATAAAGTCCCATAGATATATCTTTAACTATATCTAATATTTTTGTACCTTTATCAACATTTTTTATTTGTCCATCTTTTAACTGTACCTTAATCATTTTATCAACTCTTTCTTTTTATTTTAATAATAAATTTAATTTAAACTTATAAAATATAAAAGACTCCATCCCTAAAAAAAGGGATGAAGTCAAATTTTACTCCACGGTTCCACCCAAATTACAAAGATTTACTTTGCCACTTAAGTTGATTTTAACGGTATCAAACCGGTATAGCATTTACTCTATACGCAAAAAAGGTGGTACTTAAGTTAATTTCACTTACCCTAATCTCAGCATTTATAGGGCTCTCTTCAAGTTTTTAAAATAAATGTGTCCTTTTATAAGCTTGTTTATTAATTTAATTCTATCACTGAGTATTTAATAAGTCAATAGCTATTTCATAATTTTATCTTGAACTACTGCCGTTTCCATTTGTACCATTGTATCTACCCACTCAACTTTGCTACTTGTAAACTTTATACCATCTAAGTGTTTGTTTTGATAACTATTTTCAATATCTGATACATTGTTAAACTCAATTCCCAAATATAATATATTGTTTTCACTATTTTCAGGTGTGTCCTTTAATACGATACTAGACTGTATATATATAAGTTTATTATAAAAAATTTTATATGTTTTTAAATTTTCTATTTGATGTTGTTGCAAAGAATTATTTGAAGATATATAGTTATATATTGCTTCAATTTCATTATATAACTTTTGGCTAACCTGAGTCATTTTATCTGGAGAAACATTGTTCATGGCTGTCATCATAATATTTTTATTATCTTTAAAAACATCTTCACTTTTTTTAGTTGCCAACATAATATTTATATAATTATTAATATCATTTTTACCCATTAAAATCTCATTTAAACTATGATCTATTTTAGCTGTTTCTTTTAAAATAGTATCTACGTTAGTATCTATTTTTTGGTCTATATACCTTTGATATCTATCTATTTTAATCATATTGAAAAATGAGTATACTAATATTGTAAACATAAATAATATTAAAACTAATGTTATGTTTTTTAATATTTTACCCTTGTTTTTGTACTTTTTTATCAGCCCACTTACATATTTAGAATCTAAAAAAACCTTGTTATTATCCATAAACTCCTCCACCTTACTTTTATTATACCATAAAATCAAAAAAACAACTCTGTATTTATGATATGTGCTAATTAATTTATATGCTAAATTGCTTTACTTTAATTTGCCTAAAAACTTATGTAATTAAACACCTTTATCCTATAAATGTTAAATCAACAATAAAAGTTAAAATAAATTGTTATCCCTAACTTTGCTTTATTTTTTTCACATAACCAATATAAAAATTAGGTCTTATTTATATTAATAGTATAATAGTCTGCGTTTTACACTTTTTAATTAAGTCTTTTGTTGAACTTAATTAAGTATTTAAATTGCACCTATTTTAAACACTTAAATAAGTTTAACATTCTCATTATAATATAAATCTTTAATTAAATATATTAAATTATTATTAATATAAAAATATATATTATAAATTAACAATAAAGTTTGTTTGTTATAATTAAATTTTATCACATAATTATAATTATTTCTACAGTTTTAATTGCTTCTGTAAGTCTTAATTTCTATAAAAAAGGCACTCGTTATAATTAACGAGTGCCTTTTATAATTAATTAGAAAAGACTATTGTTCTAATTCGTAAATTTTTGAAATTCTCAATAAATGTTTGTATTTTTCTTTAGCTTGTTTAGATGCTAAATCAAATAATTCAGCAGACCTTTCAGGCTTATCTTTCTGTAAAGATGTGTACCTAACTTCAGATAATAAAAAGTCTTTAACATCTAATTTTGGCTCTTTACAGTCTAGTTGAAACGGATTTTTACCAGCTTCAGCTAAACGTGGGTCAAACCTAAACATACTCCAGTATCCTGACTCAACAGCTCTTTTGATTTGTGTTTGAGACTCAGACATACCGCCTTTTATACCATGGCTGATACAAGGTGAGTAAGCTACTATAATAGATGGACCGTTATAACTCTCAGCTTCAATAAATGCTTTCATACATTGATTGTAATCAGCTCCCATTGCAACTTGTGCAACATAAACATATCCATAAGACATTGCAATTGCTGCTAAATCTTTTTTCTTTGTTGCTTTACCTGTTGCCGCAAATTGTGCTGTTGAACCTATTGGTGTTGATTTTGATGATTGACCTCCAGTATTTGAATAAATTTCTGTATCAAATACTAAAACATTAAC
>JBOFNA010000127.1:0-2568 GCA_051658665.1 Oscillospiraceae bacterium | reverse complement strand
ATATTTTAAATATGAAATTAACCCACCTATAGAATGAAAAATCCCTTTATCTTCTAAATAACTAATACTATCATTTTCATTATCAAATTGACTTTTAATAAGGTCAGTATATAGCTCACTATTTTCATCAAAATCAAATGTAGTTATAATACTTTTAATTTTATCCTTTAAAAATGATACTAATTTTTTATTACTCAATAGTTTTTTATCTAGTAAAACCTCAGTTGGCATAAACCTAGATATTTCATTGTATAATTGGCTATCATCAACATTAGTCATTGTTACATAACCTGTTGATATATCACAAAAAGATATGAAAATAGTATCATTTTTAAAATATAAACTAGATATATAATTGTTTTTATCGTCTTCAAGCATATCTTTTTCAATTACTGTACCAGGAGTTATAATGCGAACAACATCTCTTGCAACAATACTTTTGTTTTTTTGAGGTTTTTCAATTTGCTCACAAATTGCAACTTTATAGCCTTTTTTTATAAGTCTAGATATATAAGCCTCACAACTATGATGTGGCACACCACACATTGGTGCTCTATCTTCTTGTCCACAGTCTCTACCTGTTAAAGTTAAGTCTAACTCTTTTGAACAAAGTTTTGCATCATCAAAAAACATTTCATAAAAGTCGCCTAATCTAAAAAACAAAATATGATCTTTATGTTTTTCTTTTATTTCATTATATTGTTGCATCATTGGTGATAATTTCATATTTTAACCCCCTATTAACAATTTGTGTATGCCTAATTTATTAAGCATACACAATTTTTTTATTTAATGACAATTTGATGGACAACTACCACATCCACCACTGCTACATGGGTCATCTCCTGATAAATCTATATTTTCTAAATCTTCTCCGTTTATAGCTGATGTCAATATTTTATTTACTTTTAACATTAAAGCATCCATATCTTCCTTAGCTTTATTAAATTTTACCATTGCCTCTTTTAACATTATATCTTCATAAATTTTTTTAAGTCTTTCATTTAACTCCACAATTTTGCTTTTATCACCGTCAGGCAATCCAACTATTGTATTTATTTCAGCCTTTAAATCATTAAACTCAGATATCGCTGATTGTAAATCACTATCGTTATCTGATTTTTCTCTTGCTATTTCATATTCTTTATAAAAATCACAATTTTGTATATCATTACCTAATGTTTTTGTTAACTCTAAAATTTTATCACTCTGATTCATGAATAATTTTCTCCTTAATTTGTTTTTTAATAATTTTTATAATATCATCATTATATATTGGTATCTTAGTTGCTTCTTTTTTAACCTCAATATTATTCTTATATATATAAAATTTTTCTCCATTTTCAAAAGATTTACCATTTACAAATTTTATTGTTTTAACATCATATTCATCAAATTCAATTAAAGATGTTTGTGTTAAAAAGTCGTAAATATTACCTTTATCTGTTTTATAGTTTTTTATTACAGGATCTTTATTTTCATCCTCAATAATTTGTAATTTTATATCTATTGTTTTAATCTGAGCGTATCCTTTTGAATCTGAAAAAAGATTAAAAACCATTATAACAATAGGTGAACTAACTGCTAAAGATAATATCACAGCTATTAATAAAATTGCAACTTTACTCTTTTTACTCATTTAAATCACCTTTATAAATTTAAAATATTAATAAAATAATGTTAAAATAATAGGTGCAATAGATGATACTAACAAAAGAGTCGCGATTATAAGCGCGATTATTTTAGCTCTTTTATTCATTTATTAACTCTCCTAACAAAGCCCAATTTAAGCTATCTTTTATTTTCACTTTTACAAACTTACCCATTAAAGACTCGTCTCCTAAAAAATCAACAGCAATATTTGAGTCAGTTTTACCAGTTAAATACCCATCTCCACTTTTGCCTTGGTCCTCAACTAAAACTTTATACTCTTCACCTATACATTGATTGTAAAGTTCTTTACCTATAATTCTTTGTTGATCTATAAGCTCTGTAAACCATCTGGATTTTTCTTTTTCAGGTACAGTATCTTCCATTTTCTCTGCCCTTGTTCCTTTTCTTTTGGAGTATATAAATGTAAATAAGGCATTGAATTTAACTTTTTTTATTGTTTCAATTGTTTCTCTAAATTCTTCGTAAGTTTCACCTGGAAATCCAACAATAATATCGCTTGTAAAACTTACACCTTTTATCTTTTCACGTGCATATTTTACTTTTTCAAAATATTCAGATATAGTATAATGCCTATTCATTAATTTTAAAATTCTATCGCTACCACATTGTACTGGTAAATGTATATGGTTGCAAATTTTTTCGTTTTCTGCAATAACATCTACTAACTCTTCGTCAAAATCAACAGGATGCGACGTCATAAACCTTATTCTAAAATCACCGTCTACCTTAGCTAGTCTATTTAAAAGTTTTGGAAAGTTAATATCCTCTTCTAGCCCTTTACCATAAGAGTTTACATTTTGCCCTAAAAGAGTGATATCTTTATAACCCTCATCTACCATCTCTTTAAACTCTTTTGCAATATCTTCGTACTTACGACTACGTTCTCTACCTCTT
>JBOFNA010000126.1:0-4506 GCA_051658665.1 Oscillospiraceae bacterium | reverse complement strand
TATCTTTAGGTGATATACTGCCATTTTTTCTAAATTTTAATGCAATATCATTCATAAGTAAGTCAACATTTTCACAACTTTCATGTACTGTCAAAATAACAGTTCGTGAAATATAACTTTTTATTTTGTTGTCTTGTCTTGTAATTAACTCAACTATTAGTATAACGCTAGCTGGTACAACAAAACAAAGTATA
The DNA here is from genome assembly GCA_051658665.1 of Oscillospiraceae bacterium. Taxonomy (GTDB): domain Bacteria; phylum Bacillota; class Clostridia; order Oscillospirales; family Ruminococcaceae; genus JBOFNA01. The sequence goes on along the minus strand of JBOFNA010000126.1, from coordinate 4,312 downwards.
ATAAATATAATTTCATTCATAATAATACCACCTATTAACTAAAATAAACGTTTAAGTAATAATCTTTATTATTTAAATGTCCAAAAAAATATTCACCATTTTCATTTGTTTTTGTTACTATAACTTCATCTTTGTTTTTTTCACAACTTAAAACAACAAATCCATCTTTAACTGCCACGCCATTAAAATCTATAACTTTTCCGTTTATTGTGTTAAAAACACTTTTATGTTGTAAAATAATATTTGAAATATTAACCATTGTTTTACATCCACTTATACATATATCTTTATAATAAGTAAAAGTATTATTTCCATCTATTATTAACTTGTAATTTCCATCTATTACATTTGCTATGTAAAATTTGCCTTTAACATCTGTAAATGTTTCAAAAATATTGTTGTTTTCCAATGATTCAAGTCTAACTCTTAAAAGTGAAACATTTTTAATATCATTGCAAAATTTAACTTTACCCCTAACAACTTTTTTATTATCTTTTTCTTCACAAATTGATATATTTATAAAACTACCCTCAAATATACCTGTGTAAACAGTATTATAACCACACTTGTAAAAAACTAACCTTAATGGACTTTTATAATCGGTTATTAGCGTAAATTTACCATCACAGTCTGTTATAGTATTTACAACTTGTACCCCTTGGTCACTTAGGCACTTTACTGTAACACAGCTTAAAAACTCTCCTGTACAACAGTCTTTAACAGTTCCTTCTATGACTCTTTTGTAAGTTTTACAAACATTTATATCTTTTATTAACTCTTCGTCATTTGAATCAAAATAAATTTCACTCATCTAAACCATCACCCCTTATATTTAAGGTATGATATAACATGAATTTTTGTTATTTTATTTTTCCCCAATATGATTTTAAGCTGCTTTCAAATTTATTTAGTCCAAAGTCGTAATATTTTTTAGATTTTAATTCTTTCGGTAAATAATCTTGCTTTATATAGTTATGTTCGTAATTATGTGGATACTTGTAAGATACACCTCTACCTAAGTTTTCTGCACCTTTATAGTGTCCATCTTTAATATAATCTGGTACGTCGTAAACAAACCCTTGATCTATTTCTTCTATCGCCTTCTGTATCGATACATTAGCTGTGTTAGATTTTGGACATAATGATAAAAAAATGACAGCCTGTGCTAGTGGTATCTGAGCCTCTGGAAAGCCTAACCTATTCGCAGATTCAACACAAGATAAAACTATACCTATACTTTGTGGATAAGCTAGACCAATATCTTCGCTAGCTATTACTAAAAGTCGTCTGCTTATTGATATTAAATCTCCCGTTTTTACTAATCTTGCTAAATAATAAATTGCGGCATTTTCATCTGACCCTCTTATAGATTTTTGAAAAGCAGACAATAAATTATAATGCTCATCTCCATTTTTATCGTATTTTACATATCCACCAATATTAAACTCATGAAATTTTTCGTCATCTATAAATAAAACTCCATTTTCCTCTTTGCAACTAAAATAACAAAGTTCTAAAATACCTAACGCTTTTCTTACATCTCCTATGCTTTGTGTAGCAACTTTATTTAAAACACTATCTTTTATATTTATTTTAATTTTATATCTATCTTCTAAAAATAAAACCGCTCTACTTAACACCTTTTTTATATCTTCAGTTTCACATTGCTTAAACTCAAAAATATTACACCTACTTAATATTGCTGAAAATACACAAAAATAAGGGTTTTCAGTAGTAGATGCTATTAATGTAATTTTACCTGTTTCAATAAATTCTAGTAATGTTTGTTGTTGTTTTTTATTAAAATATTGTATCTCATCAATATATAAAAGAATGCCATTTAAACCTAAAACTGTACTGCTATCTTCAATTATTTGCTTTATATCAGATGTTGTCGCCGTCGTTGCGTTTAATTTATAAAAACGTTTATCCGTATTTTTTGCAATGATTTGTGCTAATGTTGTTTTTCCTGTACCTGATGTACCATAAAAAATCATATTTGTAATATGATTTTTTAAAATCAAATTATAAAGTGGCTTATTTTTACCTATTATATGCTTTTGCCCTACAAAATCTTCAAGCTTTTTTGGTCTCAATTCATCTGCTAAAGGTTTCATAAAGTCTCCTTTTATATATTATCTATAATGTCTTTAATTACAAACTATCAATTAATATTATCTTAAACCTAAAAGTTTTAACAAATACACTTTAATGTTTTTTTATTAATTTTTCCTTTTTTCAGTCTTATATATCACAAAGTTTACTGTCTTTATAATATAATAATATAGAAAAAAAATTAAGCCAATAAATCCTGTAAAAAAAGGTCATAATAAACCCCTTTATTTTTTTATAATTATATCATAACTTTTATAAAAATAACATCTTTTTTAAATCTTTATGCTATAATATAAAAAATGAGGTGATATTATGACAAAAAAACAAAAAGCTATTGTTGTTATGAATGAATTAGAACAAATTTATCCTGATGCTTTTTGCTCTCTTACTTATAATTTTGATTACGAATTATTAATTGCCGTTAGACTTTCAGCCCAATGTACAGATGAAAGAGTTAATAAAATTACTCCTTTGCTTTTTTCTAAATATAATACTTTAGAGAAATTATCTACTGCAGATATTTCTGATGTTCAAAATATTGTTAAACCCTGCGGTCTAGGTAAAACAAAAGGTAAAGATATTGTTATGTTAAGTAAAATGCTAATAGAAAAATTTAACAGTACAGTCCCTGACAATATGGATGACCTTCTTCTATTACCTGGCATCGGAAGAAAAACAGCCAATGTAATTTTAGGCGATATTTATAAAAAGCCAGCTGTCGTTTGTGACACACATTGTATTAGAATTACTAATAAACTTGGCTTAAGTGATGTTACCGACCCATTTAAAGTTGAAATGCAACTTTTGAAAATTTTAGACCCTTTAAGATCAAGTGATTTATGTCACAGATTTGTTTTTTTTGGTCGTGATACTTGTACCGCAAGAAGTCCAAAGTGTAGTAACTGTAAACTTTCATATCTTTGTAAGTACTTCAAATGTAATTTTAAATAACCTTAAATCAATAACCTAATATATGTTATAATCATTAAAAAATCTACACTGTTTATTGTTTTAACTTTTATTGAGATATTTTATAAAATTATTTAAAATATATATATCTATTATATTAGTCTTATCTGTTTTGACAAGTATAGGTATATGTCATCAACTTTTAAAAAGATTTACGACATATGCCTACCATAAATATTGCCACTGACACCTTAACGCTGGTAAGTGTCCCACCTAGATACAATTTTTCAGTGCATACTTACAAAACGATATATCACTTTGATGTAGTGTACAAATAAATGTGGAGTATTTAACTGTTATCAGTAGCAAATTTACAAATAATAATAAATGTAATTTTAACTTTAATACAATCAAATTACACCAACTAAATACAATTAAATTTAGTTATCCTATCTTTTTGATAATAAATAAATAGCAACCTAAAAAATATTAATCTTTTAGGTTGCTATTTATTTGTATGGTACGGATGAAGTGACTTGAACACTCACGGGTCGCCCCACTAGAGCCTAAATCTAGCGCGTCTGCCAATTCCGCCACATCCGCTTATTACTTTGATATTATATTATATTATTTTTATTTTGTCAATAGTATAAATATTTTATTTAAGCTTATTTATTACATATATATCAGGCTCTTATTTATAACTCGTAATTTAATTTGAAATTTTAACATTTATTATGTTCATAAACTATCATTAAATTTATATTAAAAAATAAGAACCTTAGATAAGGTTCTTATTTTTCTAAATATATAATAAATGCTAATTCTGAATATTGAATTTGGGGGGAATAATCAGAACTCCCTTTTATTATAACTATTATTTTTTAACATTTTATTAACTCAATTTAAATAATATATATTAATATTATAATAAAAATTAAATAATATATAAATTTTAAAAAAAAACTTGAAAAAATGAACAAAAAAGGTTAAAGTATATAAATAGGCAAATTTTAAAATGAAATAAGAGGTAACTATTTTGATTAGAAACGACCTAAGAAACATTGCTATTATAGCACACGTTGACCATGGTAAAACAACATTAGTAGACGAGATGCTAAAACAAAGCGGTGCATTTAGAGAAAATCAAGTTGTTGAAGAAAGAGTAATGGATAACAACGACATAGAAAAAGAACGTGGCATAACAATACTTGCTAAAAATACAGCTATAAATTATGGCGATATAAAAATAAATATTGTCGACACACCTGGACATGCAGATTTCGGC
>JBOFNA010000125.1:0-3706 GCA_051658665.1 Oscillospiraceae bacterium | reverse complement strand
TCGCAACACACATTATCATTATCGCAACATACATTATCATTATCGCAACATACATTATCATTATCGCAACATACATTATCATTATCGCAACATACATTATCATTATCGCAACACACAGTATCATTATCGCAAGGCACATTATTATTATCGCAACACACATTATCATTATCGCAACAACTCTCAAAACAATATGTAACTTGTGCAAGTTTATTATATAAAATTTGCTCTAAATGAGTGGTATTAATAATTGTTCTATTAACCTCTTTATTGATTTTTAATATTTTATCTAAATCATTAGTTTCTTTCAATGTTTTTTGTATTTTTTCGCCTTCTGCATTTAAAATATGTGCCAATGATGCTTCTACTAATGCTATAGATTGAATTATATCGTTACAAGCATTTTTATTAATTTCAATATTACTAGGTCCATCATTACACATTTTATTAATATTTTCATTTATATCTGTATTGTTATTACATTCAGTTTTATTAAAACCTAAATTATTATACAACAAAGACAAATTATTTACATCAAAATCACTTATTATATCTCTTATGTTAAATTTTATTAAATAATTATATATATTTCTTTTAACAGCAAACATCTCCAATTGATATTCGCCATTTAAAAAGCAAACATTTAAAGTTATATCTTTTATATCATAACAATCATTTATTAAAAACATATCTAAATTATTATTATAGTTATCATAAACATATAAAGTATTACAATTATCTTTTAAAGATATAATAAAAATAAAATTAAAGATACAAAATATAGACTTAATTATATTTTTATCATTCTTTACAATTATATAACTTTTCTCTGTTTGTTTAGATATTTTATATAAACAATGTTTCTTTGAAACTATTATACTATCATTATTATAGTCATATGCTATTGATGTATCTATTTTATCATTTGTGTCATAAGATATATAATCTATTTCATTTAAACAATAATCTAACTTAAATATTTTATTAAAATATTTATTACTTAACGCCCAAAAACAATTTTCTTTATAGTCATAACAAATATATTTATAAACTCTCTTTGTTTTTATATGTTCTGGATTCTCAAATTGATTATTATACTTTATAATATATGTACCATTACCATCTATACAAAAATAGTAATTACCATCAAATGATATTGAGCTATATCTTTTGTTGTAGTTTAAATATATTTCATCATTTATATTCAGCTTTTTCATTTATATCCCCCACTCTTAATTATATTATACGAACATTTTTTATAATATCTCATATAATATAATATGCTATAAAAATCATATATTACTATTTTTTAGGAGGAATATTATAATGGGTATGCCTGTAATTACACCAAGTACAACAACTAGATGCCAATCTGTTACTGATATAATCGAATCTGTAGCGTTGGAACAAACAGCTTTATCACATATTTTAAATGCAGAAGGTGAAAAACTTCAAGCTGTAATAAAAAACCCAGCATCTACTACTACTGACCTTTTAGCCGTTAACAAATCTGTTCAGTCTATGGTTAGTTCTATTACTCGTCTTGAAATGATTCTTCAAGGTAAATTAGAACTATTCAATGATTGTATCTGCGAAAAATGTGAAGTAGTATTACCGTAGTTTCTTAAATAAAATAAAAGAGCATAATTATTATTATGCTCTTTTATTTTATGCCTTAAAATTAAGTGTTACTTTACTATTCTACTGTCACTGATTTAGCTAAATTTCTTGGTTTATCTATATTACAACCACGTTCAACAGAGATATAATATGAAAATAATTGTAATGGTATAATAGCCAACATAGGTAAAAAAACATCATCTAATTTTGGTATCCTAATAATATAATCGGAAGCATCGTCTGCTAAATCATATCCGTCCACTGATAGTAAAACCACTTGTGCTCCACGTGCTTTTACTTCTTTTATATTACTTATTGTTTTTTCTATTATATTTTTTTGTGTTGCTATGGCAATTACTGGTAGATCTTTTACTATTAATGAAATTGTTCCATGTTTTAACTCACCTGCTGCATAACTTTCTGAATGTATATAGGATATTTCTTTAAGTTTTAAAGAGCCCTCCATTGCTAATGCATAATCTAACCCTCTTCCTATAAAAAACATGTTTTCTTTATCTTTTAATTTTTCCGCAATATTCTTACATTGTTTAGATAATTTTAAAGTTTCTTCTATATATTTTGGTACTTGCTCCATTTTTTTTATTAAATCTTTAGCTTCATCTTCATTAATTAAACCTTTGCACATACCAAACTTTATACCTAATAAATACCCTATTGCTATTTGTACTGAATAAGCCTTTGTACTAGCTACAGAAATTTCAGGTCCTGCCCATGTGTAAATTACATCATCTGCTAATCTTGCTATAGACGACCCCACGACATTTACAATTGCCATTGTATAACATCCCTCATCTTTAGCTAATTTAAGTGCTGCTAAAGTATCTGCCGTTTCTCCTGACTGAGATATTACTATAACCAAGTCATCTTTATATAATATTGGGTTTTTGTACCTGAATTCAGACGCTATGTCTACAATTACATCTACTCTTGCAAATTTTTCCATTACATTTTTTATAATAACTCCAGCGTGCATAGCAGTACCACAAGCAATTATATGAATTCTTTTAACACTTTTTATATTGTCATCATTTAAATTGTTTAAATTAAATTCAGGTAAACTATTTACAATACGTGGCTTAATAGTTTTTCTTACAGCTTCTGGTTGTTCGTAAATTTCTTTTAACATGAAGTGGTCATATCCACCTCTTTCAGCTGATTCAACGTCCCAATCGGCAACTAAAACCTCTTTTTTTATTATATTTCCATCTAAATCTACAAACTCAGCTTTATCTTTTGTTATAGTTGCTATTTCATTTTCTTCTAAAAGATAATAATTTCTTGTGTACTTTAAAATTGCAGGCACATCTGAAGATATAAAGTGATCATCTAACCCAACCCCTACAATTAAAGGGCTATCTTTTCTTAATGCATATATAGTATCTTTATAATCATTAAAAATAATACCAAAAGCATAAGATCCTTTTATATCCTTTAATGTTTTGTTTATAGCTTTTATTGGGTCACCTTTATAATAATAATCTAAAAGTTTTGCCACAATTTCTGTATCTGTATCCGACTCAAATTTATATCCATTATTCAGTAAAAAAACTTTAATTTCACTATAGTTTTCAATAATACCATTATGAACAATAAAAACCTTATCAGTTCCGTGTGGATGCGAATTAATGTATGACGGTTCTCCATGTGTTGCCCATCTTGTATGTCCAATACCACAATTGCTAAAAGATTTACCTCTTTCTAACAATTTTTTTTCCATGTTTTTTAAAGCACCTTTTTCTTTAATCACACTTATTTTATTATCACAGTCAAAAAAGGCAACCCCTGATGAATCATACCCTCTATATTCAAGTTTTGATAACCCATCAATTAAAACTTCTGTAGCATTTTTATTACCAACATATCCAACTATTCCACACATATACTACACTCCTTATATAATAATTAAACTTACACATTTTTATTTTACTTTATAATATCATAATAATAAATTATATTTATATCTTATCTCTATTATTAACTTTATTAAAACTCATTTTATTTTATTTAAAATTAGTTTTTTAACTCTACATTTAAATGATTTATACTCAATTGTATTTCTATATAAAAT
>JBOFNA010000124.1:0-5548 GCA_051658665.1 Oscillospiraceae bacterium | reverse complement strand
AGGGTGGCGGCAAGGGACCGCTTATTCAAACTGATAAATCCGCTACACTCGGTTGCAATAACGACCAGACTTTATTTGAGCCGACAGCTTTTGGCATCTGCTCCAAAGACAGCAATTCCATGAAGTCGGACAATCCGCATAGTGGTGTGTATGAAGCTGAAATTTCCCGCACAATAGACTCTGGTGGCGGTAACCCCTCCTGCAATCAAGGCGGCATCGCTGTTGTAGAAAGCTATGCACTTCAAGGATCGATGATTGGTCGCAAAGATGAAAATGGACCCAATGGTGACGGCATAAATAAAGATGTGTCTTTCACGCTGAACACCACGGACAAACACGCTGTTTATGCAATGACCACAGGCAGTTTCATGCAAGTGGAAGAAAATCAATCGCCTACGCTGATGGCTAGGGATTATAAAGATCCAAATGCGGTGTGCTATGGCATCGGCCGAGATACCTTCAATCAAGGCAAGAACGCAAAGTTTGCTCCGTCTTTTTCGGAAGAATTACAGCCAACGCTTGTCGCAAAAGGTCCCGGAGCAATTCAAAGCGGATATACAGTCCGCAGGCTCACTCCTACGGAATGCGCCAGACTGCAGGGTTTCCCTGATTGGTGGTGTGCGGAACTCGGCACAGAGAATCCATCGGAGAATGAGATTTTATTTTGGCACGAGGTATTTGAAACTCATCGCAAGGTTATGGGCAAATCCACAAAGCCGAAGTCAGAAAAGCAGATCATCAAGTGGCTGCAAAATCCTCACAGCGATAGTGCAGAATACAAGCTTTGGGGGAATGGCGTCGCACTTCCGAATGTAGTTTTTGTGCTGTCGGGCATTGTGTGGTATACACAATTTGAGGGTGAATAAACGCCTTGATATTTGGTAGCTTTATTATCCCCAAACGACTTGCTATTATCACAGTTCTACGGGAATATGTAACTACCAAAAAACAAGGAGGTTCCACTATGACAATCAATTTTAACTGCACAGGCGCAGAACGAAAAAAGCTAGTCACAGCCATTTCAGAAATCACGCAGGCAAAAGCAAAATACCTAGGTGCTCCGTCGTTTGCCTACGAGGTGGATTATTTCACCATCGACAAAAATGGAACGCTTACTGCTGACGGCTCTATCTCAAGTGAAACAAACAGTAGGCTTATCAAGGCACTGAACGAGTGCGGATTTATCGGAGAGGTTGCCAATCGGGGCGATTTAGATGAGCCAGCCGAAAACAGCGAGGTTGACGGCTTAATTATCTCCATACCGAGGGATTCTTTCACCGACACAGCACTCGATAATCTTTACCGCTTGGTCGATGCCAAAGGCTCACTCATCCGCAAGGCACTGGGCACAGACGCTCTTCTGATAGAGGAAACGGATGAAACAATTTCATTTCTTTGGTTCAAAGGCGAACCCACTGCCAAGGAAGCCAAAGCCTACACTCATTTTATATCAACAATCTGCGAGATGGCTCGAAACCAAAAAAGAGTGACCGCCAAAGAGAAAGAAACGGACAACGACAAATACGCATTCCGATGCTTCCTCCTCCGTCTTGGGTTCATAGGCAGCGAGTTCAAGGATGAGCGTAAAATTCTGCTTCGCAACTTGACGGGCAGTTCTGCCTTCAAGGGCGAGCAGAAACCTAAGGAGGTAGACATATGCGAATGATAACGAAAGACGCCTTACACGCTCTCCGTGAGCAGTTTGTGGCGGGAACACGAGTGGAACTTGTGAAAATGGACGATGTGCAAGCGCCACCGATTGGAACAAAAGGCACTGTCACTGGTGTTGATGATATCGGTTCGGTTATGGTCAAATGGGATAACGGTTGTGGTTTGTCAGTTGCCTACGGCGAGGATATTTGCAGGAGGATTGATAATGACTGACACCATCAAAAATCAAATCCTTGCTATCCGTGGCACGGGTCTTACCAATATGTTTGATACAAAGACTGTGCAATCTCTGGCGAACCAAATGGAGTTTTACGAATTGGTGATATGGATAGAGGAAAACCGCAAAGAATATGCTCATTTAATTCTGACTGGCGAGGGTTAAAAGATAGCTAAATAATTTCACTGGAATTAGAGCCGCTTGGCTCTGTTCCTCGTAGTGCAGCCGTGATGGCTGTATTTTTTATGCAGTTGGGAGGTGCCCGCATATCAGAAAACTTAAAAAATATAAGCCGACACAGTTCAAAGCCAAGGACTCTTCATATAACAAGGCATCGGCTGATTATGCGGTTGGCTTTATCGAATGCCTCTGCCACACCAAAGGCACATGGGCAGGAAAACCATTTGAACTGATTGATTGGCAGGAGCAGATTATCCGTGACATCTTCGGCGCACTCAAGCCAAGCGGATATCGCCAGTTTAATACCGCATATATTGAGATTCCAAAGAAGATGGGTAAATCAGAATTGGCTGCCGCTGTTGCGTTGCTTCTGTGCTGCGGCGATGGCGAGGAACGTGCCGAAGTTTACGGCTGTGCCGCCGACCGCCAACAGGCATCGATTGTTTTTGAAGTCGCTGCTGATATGGTGCGTATGTGTCCTGCACTCAATAAGCGGGTGAAAATCCTTGCATCGCAAAAACGGATTATCTTTCAGCCGACCAACAGCTTTTACCAAGTCCTATCCGCTGAAGCGTATTCCAAGCACGGCTTTAATGTCCACGGTGTAGTATTCGATGAGTTGCATACCCAGCCGAACCGAAAGCTGTTTGATGTAATGACCAAAGGCTCTGGCGATGCCCGTATGCAGCCGCTGTATTTCCTTATCACCACGGCGGGCAGTGACACAAACTCCATCTGCTACGAAACGCACCAAAAAGCAGTAGATATTATCGAGGGAAGAAAAATTGACCCGACATTCTATCCTGTGATTTATGGTGCAAAAGAAGATGAGGATTGGGCTGACCCCAAGGTGTGGAAAAAAGCGAACCCCTCTCTGGGCATCACGGTCGGCATCGATAAAGTAAAAGCCGCTTGTGAATCAGCAAAACAGAATCCTGCCGAGGAGAACTCTTTTCGACAACTGCGGCTCAATCAGTGGGTGAAGCAAACTGTCCGCTGGATGCCGATGGATAGGTGGGATAAATGCTCTTTTGCTGTTTCTGAAGAAGATTAGGTCGTATCTGCTATGGCGGTCTTGATCTCTCTTCCACTACGGATATCACAGCTTTTGTGCTTGTGTTCCCACCGGAGGATGAGAACGATAAATATGCGGTCTTGCCATACTTTTGGATACCTGAGGAAAATCTCGAACTTCGAGTCCGCCGTGACCATGTGCCGTATGATATGTGGGAAAAGCAAGGTTTCCTTCTAACTACCGAGGGCAATGTGGTGCATTACGGCTACATTGAAAAGTTCATTGAAACCCTCGGCGAGAAATTCAACATCCGTGAAATTGCCTTCGACCGCTGGGGCGCTGTGCAGATGGTGCAAAACCTTGAGGGAATGGGATTTACTGTTGTGCCGTTTGGACAGGGATTCAAGGATATGTCGCCGCCAACTAAAGAATTGATGAAACTGACACTTGAAGAAAAACTGGCGCATGGCGGGCATCCGGTACTGCACTGGATGATGGATAATATTTTTATACGAACTGACCCCGCCGGCAACATTAAGCCAGACAAAGAAAAATCCACAGAAAAGATTGACGGTGCTGTTGCCACAGTAATGGCACTCGACCGTGCTATCCGCTGCGGTAATGATACGAGTGCTTCGGTTTATGATGACCGAGGCATTTTGTTTATATGATTATAGGTTCGGTGTGCATATTGTGAAAATCAGATGAAACTTTCGAATAACTCTTGACACCTAGTGCCAAGGTGCAATATAATGAAATAACACCTAGTGCCAAAGTGCAAGGTGAATTTACAGAAAGGAGTTTCTTTATGCCTATTGTAAAACTCTCGTTAACTGATCCTGAATATCAAGATCTTCTAAATCTGGCGGACAGTGAAAACATGAGCATTCAAGATCTTATTAGGCTTAAGCTGCTATTAATAAAAAATCCGTCAATTTTTACGCCAGAAGAAGCGTCTAGACGTGCTTTGGAAAAATTCTCCTCTGCGGATGCCCCCTTTACTTTGCCAGATGTTTATGGGGATGAGTGGTCTAATCTTAATCCAAGAATGACTGGCGTGTTTGGGAAAAAGTTTTTTAATCATCTAAAAACGATAGACTCAATTGAATATGTAGGTATGACACCAGACAGGCGCAGAGCCACGTACAGAATAAAGTAAGGGAGAACGATTATGAAGTTAACTAATGCTGAAAAGCGAATTATTGAAAATGATATGGTCATGAGAATTAATCGGAATCCAAACGGTATAAATACAAGAACGTTAATCTCACAGGTTCTGAATAATGTAGCACTATCTATTCCAAATGCAAATAGGCATCATGTTTCAGGAATGCTTTCTTGGGTTTTTAGTTCTTATAATTTTTCATTTTTGACTAGAACACCAGGCTACTCTATTATAGCCTAAATCAGAAAGCATCTCTTCGGAGGTGCTTTTCTTATGCCATTTTTGAAAGGACGGTGATTATTATGAACATATTTAGTGGACTATTTAAGTCCAGAGATAAACCCACAAACAGAACGCCCGGTGCTAACTATTCATTTTACATGGGCGGCACTACCTCCGGCAAAGCTGTCACGGAACGTTCCTCCATGCAAATGACCGCCGTTTATGCCTGTGTGCGTATTCTCTCTGAAACAGTGGCGGAATTACCGATCCACATTTACAGATACAAAGACGATGGCGACCCGAGCCGAGCTGGCGGCAAGGAAAAAGCCTTTGACCATCCGCTATATCGGTTATTGCACGATGAACCGAATCCTGAAATGAGTTCCTTTGTGTTTAGGGAAACACTCATGACTCATCTACTCCTTTGGGGAAATGCCTACGCACAGATTATCCGCAACGGCAAAGGCGATGTTGTGGCACTCTATCCGCTGATGCCTAACAAAATGACGGTGGACAGAGATGAACACGGACAGCTGTATTATCAGTACAACCGCTCAAACGATGAAGCACCGACCATGAAAGGCATAACGGTAAGGCTTAGCCCATCGGATGTTTTGCATATTCCGGGGTTAGGGTTTGACGGACTTGTCGGCTACTCGCCCATCGCCATGGCGAAAAATGCTATCGGCATGGCAATCGCTTGTGAGGAATACGGCGCTAAGTTTTTTGCCAACGGTGCCGCTCCCGGCGGTGTACTTGAACATCCGGGAACGATTAAAGACCCACATCGTGTCCGCGAAGCGTGGCAGTCGCAGTTCGGCGGCAGTGGGAACGCAAATAAAATCGCCGTGCTTGAAGAGGGCATGAAATATACTCCCATTGGCATCTCGCCTGAACAAGCGCAGTTCCTCGAAACACGCAAATTCCAAATCAATGAAATTGCTCGAATTTTCAGAGTGCCACCGCATATGGTCGGCGACCTTGAGAAGTCGAGCTTTTCTAATATTGATCAGCAGTCGCTTGAATTTGTGAAGTATACGCTGAACCCGTGGGTAGTACGGTGGGAACAGTCCATTAT
>JBOFNA010000123.1:0-20455 GCA_051658665.1 Oscillospiraceae bacterium | reverse complement strand
TAAAAAATAAAGTAGACCAATACTAGTCTACTTTATTTTTTAATATTTAAATTTAAACTAAACCAAAAAATTTAAGTCCATTATCATACGTCAACTTTAAAATATCTTCCTTTGTCATACCTTTAGCCTCAGCATATTTTGAAGCAATGTAATGAATATTAGCAGAGTTATTAACCGTACCTCTTTTAGGCTCTGGCGCCATATACGGACAGTCAGTTTCTATCAAAAGCTTATCTAAAGGCACTTGTTTTAATGCCTCTATAGATTTTATAGCATTTTTAAATGTAACTACCCCTGTAAAACTTATATAAATACCTAATTTCAAAAACTCTTTAGCCATTTCTGAACTACCTGAGTAACAATGCATAACAGCTTTTGGCCTGTATTCTTTAAGCAATTTTATTGTATCTTCATAAGCATCTCTACAATGTATAACAACTGGTACATTTAATCTTTTAGCTAAAATCAGCTGTTCTTCAAAAACTTTTTTCTGTACATCTTTAGGTATATTATCATAATAATAATCTAAACCTATTTCCCCTATAGCTACAACTTTTTCATTTTTTAAATAATTTTCTATAACACTAAGATAATCGTCTGGCTTATCATTTGCATAAATTGGATGTATACCAGCTGTACAATAAATAATATCATAATCTTTAGCTAAGTTATAACATTTTTCAATACTTGAGAAATCTGAAGCAATATTGACTATTTTAGATACACCCTGTTTTTTCATATCCTCAATTAAATTAGGTAACACATCATTATATTTATCGTCATCGTAGTGTGCGTGTGAGTCAAAAATCATACTAACAAATCTCACTTCCATTTTCTATCATGTTATTTACAAAAATTAAATTTACTTTTTCGTCTTTCTCAGCAGATAGTATCATACCTTCACTTTTCTCACCACAAAGTTTTATTTGTTTTAAATTTTGTACAATTATAACTTTTTTACCTAAAAGTTCTTCTTTTGTGTAATACTTTTTAACACCTGAAACAATTTGTCTTTTATTTTTGCTGCCATCATCTAAATTAAATTTATAAAGCTTATCTGATTTCTTTATATCTTCGCATGTTAATATTTCTGCAACAACCATTTTTGTTTCAAAAAATTTATCTATTGATATCAAAGGTTTTACCTCATCTACATTAACCTCTAAACTTTCATCATTATATAAATCTTTTTTAATCTCTTCTAATTTTGCCCCTTCATCTATACGCATAAACAAAGGTTTTGCCTCATTTACATTGTGTCCAAAATGTTTTAAGTCAAATACATTTAACTCTGATATATCACAATTATCAGTATTTATTTGCGCCAAAATATTAGATGATATATCTGGCATCAAAGGCTTTAACAAAACAGCAATAAATCTTATGCTTTCCAAAAGACAATAAATAACCGTCTTTAACCTTTCTTTATCTCCACCTTCTTTGCCTAATACCCAAGGCATTGTTTCATCAATATATTTATTCGCCCTTTTACCTATAGATATTACACAATTAACAGCATCAGACATTTTATAATCATCCATACTACTAATATATTCTTTTTTGTTTGATAAAACAACATCTATTAAATCTTTATCAACACTTAAAAGCTCATTTGGCTCAAAAATTTTGCCAGCAAAATATTTATTTGCCATCGTTATTGTACGATTAGCTAAATTACCTAAATTATTTGCCAAATCTGCATTGTATTTAGTTATAAATGTTTCGTAAGTTATTTTACCATCATTAGCATAAGGTATTTCACTTAATAAATAATGTCTTACAGCATCAACTGAAAAATGTTTAGCCAAATCTCGTGCGTAAATAACATTACCTTTAGACTTACTCATTTTATCTTCACCTGACAAAAGCCATGGATGTCCTAAAATTTGTTTTGGTAGTTCTTCGCCCAATGCCATTAACATTATCGGCCAATATATTGTGTGAAAGCGCAAAATATCTTTACCTATTAAATGTAAGTCACAAGGCCAATACTTATTGTAAAGCTGCCCATTCTCACCATTTGGACTATACCCCAAAGCAGTTATATAATTTGACAACGCGTCTATCCAAACATATACCACATGATTTTCATCAAAAGATACTGGCACCCCCCATTTAAAAGATGTCCTAGATACGCAAAGATCCTGTAACCCTTCTTTTAAAAAACTATTTACCATCTCTCTTTTTCTTGAAATCGGCACAATAAAGTCATCATTATTTTCAATATAATCACTTAGTTTATCTGTATATTTTGATATCTTAAAAAAATATGCTTCTTCTTTTGTTTTTTTTACATCTCTTCCACAATCTGGACAACAACCATCTTTCAATTGTGTATCTGTAAAAAACGACTCACAAGGCACACAATAAAGACCTTCATAATCCCCCTTATATATATCGCCATTATCATAAAGTTTTTTAAAAATATCTTGTACAACCTTTTTATGATTTTCATCTGTAGTCCTTATAAACTGGTCGTAAGATATATTTAAATAGTCAAACAAATCTTTAATATCCCCAGCAATTTTATCTACATAATCTTTAGGGTCCATTTTGTTTTCTTTAGCAATTTGCTCTATTTTTTCACCATGTTCATCTGTCCCTGTTAAATAATACACATCGAAACCCATACTTCTTTTGTACCTTGCAATTGCATCTGCCATCACAACTTCATAAGTATTACCTATGTGGGGCATCTTAGAGGCATACGCTATTGCTGTTGCTATATAAAAAGTTTTTTTGTTCACTTTTAATCATCTCCATTACCTAATAATGTATTTATTATACCATTATATCAAATAAAAATAAAACATTTTTTACATTTATTATAAATTGAAACGCATATAATTTATAATAAATTATTTTCAATTTTTTGCATTTATTTGTTTTTGTGCATATTCAATATAAAAATGATATAATATATATATATATTTATATAAATAGTCATAAATAAATATATTAAATATTATTTATGATACTATTTTATATAATTGTTGTAAAAAGAGTTGACATTTTTTTTTTTTTAGTATATCATATTAATTAACAGTAAGAATACAATTAAATTAATTATTTATTTCAAGTTTTAAATAATAAAATTTATAAATATTAGTTTTTTTGTTTGACTTATTATAATATAAAGCTAAAAGCTTTTTAAATTAGGAGGTGTTTATTTTGAAAACTCAAAATAACAATTTATTATTCAATATTATATTTACCTTTGTACTTATAACAATTATACTAACAAGCTATCAGGTTAATAACTCAAGTAAATTGTCCCGTAATATAAACGCAGAAGACGAAACCATTTTATATAGCAACGTTAACCAAGAAATGTTTAGTTACGATGAAAACGAAAAAGATATTGTAAATTTAAACAATGAAGATTATCTTATACAATACGGATTTAACAAAATAAACAGCAACTGTTGTAATGACTCAAACTTTGACGTGCCTCTTTAACCATTTATAGCATATAATTAAATTAATATTTCATTGTAACCTTAATATATTACACTTTATAAATATTAACTTTTTATTTGACTTATACTAATTTAAATCTAATAATCTTTTTCAATAGGAGGTATTAATTCTGAAAATCTATAAAAATAATTTACTATTTGATATTATATTTGCGTTTATACTTATGTCAATTATATTTATAAGTTATCAAAGTAACCATTCAGATGATTGGTCTCCTAAACTAAAAATAGAAGATGAAGTTCTTTTGTATAATAGACTTAAGGGCGAAATGTTTAGTTACGATGTGAAAGAAAAAGAAATTATAACATTAAGTAATAAAAAGAAACATTTACAGTATGGATTTAACGAAATAAACAGTAATATTTATACTACCGGAAGTAGTAAATCTGGATTTTTTAAAATTATAGAAAAAGATGATAAAAAAATAGATACTTTACTCTCTTTTCCAAATACAGAATCTATATTTCCAATGGCCCTCAAAGATGAAAATATTGTTTATTTTGTCAAAAACTATATAGATCCCAAAACAACACAAGAAATTTATGATAAACGCGGTATTTATGAGTTTAACAAAACAACAAATAAACTAACACCATTTGATAATACGAAAGGCATCTTAATTTATACTAGTAGCGCTTATATAGATGATTATTTATATTTTATAGCTACTGAAGATACATCTAATAACAAAAAAACAAACCTTTATAAATTAGATACATCTGACTTTTCAAATAATCCAGAAATAATTTTAAATGATTTACAGAAGAGTGATATATATAAATATCAAAATCAACTATTAATAAGTAACAATGAAAGCATCTTTAATTTAGATAAAACAATGATATTTAATAAAAAAAATCTTTTCAACAGTTTTTACGGAGACTATTTAATTCAAATATCCTCAAATAATGAAACAAGCCTAACATTATTTATAGAACATTTAAAAACACATTATAAATTTTCAATTGATGATTTTATAGATTTTACATTTAAAGACGATATTTTAACTATCTACACAAAAGATAAAATAAAATCAATTTATCTAGGTAATTAATAGCAATTGCATAAAAGTAACTTAAAACACTTTTATGCAATTGCTTTTTATATTATTAAAAATTTATTTAACTCAAACTCTTTTTTTATAGACAGCCTGCTAATAACTTTACTATAATTCCCCCCATCTCCTGTCGTATATATTTTAATGCTACCATTTTTTTCGCTATCATTTATCAGCTCATTTTTTGTTAAATAATCCTTAATTTCAAAAGCTTGATATAAAACAGGGTTAATAAAGTTTATATCTTTATACAAGCTTTTAAATAAATCATAAATAATTGGATAATGTGTACAAGCCAGTACAACATTTTTCAAACTATTCTCTTTCAATAAATTACTCATATGCGTTTGTATATTATCTTTTATATTGTCTGAGTCAAATTGTCCTGCATCTAAAAATGTGGCTAAATTTATATTTGCCTCATTTACGATTGTAATTTTTTTATTTTTATCTTGTAATAACTTTTTATAATAGTTTGTCTTTATAGTTACATCTGTTCCTAAAATACCAACCTTTTTTATATCCTCTTTTAAAATATAATTTACTGTAGATCTTATTGTACCTATAATAGGTATATTATATTTATCTTTAAAAAAGGTATCTAACACAGATATAGTATTACAGGCAACTGCTATAAGTTTAACATCATTATGCTCGAAAAAATCTATCATTTTATGTACCAACGAAACTATATAATCTGTACTCTTGTTTCCGTATGGACAATTTTTATTATCTCCTAAATATATAATATCTTCATTTGGTAAAATCTTCTCCATTTCTTTTACCAATGTAAGACCTCCTACTCCAGAGTCTAAAACTCCAATTTTCTTGTTTTTATTATTCATCAAAATTTTCCACCTTTTGAAAATCATTTATTTTATTCAACTTTAAATTACAACCTGCATTTTTAAAACTTTATCATTATATATATTATTTTACCTAAATTGTAACATAAATACTAAATAACTATATCAAATGTTAATTTAAATATATTTTATTTAAATTATAACATAAACAATAACTACATATGCATATAAATTATTAGACTACCGAAATTTATACTGCAAGGGGTGAATTGCTTGAAAGGGCATCCTGATGAACGCGCCATAACATTAGCTAACTATATAATAAATAATAAAGAAACTGTAAGAAAAACAGCTCAGGTTTTTAATATTTCTAAAAGCACAGTACATAAAGACGTTACAGAAAGATTATTTAACTTGAACTTTGAATTATATTGTAAAGTTAAAGAAGTTTTAAATATAAACAAGTTAGAAAGACATATACGAGGCGGTACTGCTACAAAAAATAAGTATAACGACATAAAAAAAAATAAATACGATGAAAAATAAAAAACTTGGATTTAAATCCAAGTTTTTTATTTTTATCTGTATAATAAATTTATTTTAAAATTTATTTTTACTTTTAATTTCTAAAATATAATCTATTTTTTCAACTAATTTACCTATCTCTGGTTTTGCTAAATGGTCATCTGCACCTAAATCTCTACCCCTTATATACAAATCTTCACTAATTAATGAAGAAAAAATTAAAACAGGTATCTTTTTCAAGTTTTCATCACCTTTTATAAGCTTTGTAAGTCTATGTCCATCCATTCTAGGCATTTCAATATCTGTAATGACACATGAAATTTCATTAATATCATCAAAAGATTTTATATAATCATAAGCTGATTGACCATCATCAAAAATAATGTTGTTTTTATATCCAGCCTTATCTAAAGAGTCTTTAATTAAGTTTTGTAAAACTATTGAGTCTTCTACAATAAGTATCAAACTGTCGCTTTCTTCTCTCTTACCTAGTGCATCTATTTCAGAAATCTGTATAGTGCTTTCAATAGCTATTTCTGCTACTATCATTTCCAAATCTAATATTGTTATTAGCTTATCTCCCATTGTAAACATCCCTGTTGCTACTACTTTATTTTTATCATAAATAGTCTGATCAGGCTTTTTTATATCTTCCCAAGATACTCTATGTATAGTTTCAACTTTATGTGTCCTAAAGGCTATACACATTTTATTAAAATGTGTAACTACAAATATATTTTTCTCTACTTCTTCTTTTTTGTAGTCTATATTTAAATATTTAGGTAAATCAATTATTGTTATTATTTCATCTCTTAATTTAAAAACACCTTCTATATACTCATTACTATTCGGTATTTCTATTAAATCAATATCAACTAAAATTTCCTTAACCTTAGCAACATTTATAGCAAATACATGTTTATCAATTAAAAATTCTATTATCTCTATATCGTTATGTCCGTCTTCCAACAAAATATTAGTTTTACTATAACTCATAATCAAACATCCTTAATATTTTGATATTATATTAAAATCATCAAAAAATTCATCTGAAATTATATTATTATCTTCTATACTATAGTTATTAATCATTGCATTATTATTATTATTTTTAAGTTTAAATCTAGTTACTAAAGATTTTAACATATTAGCTTGGCTGCTTAACTCTTCGCTAGCTGCTGCGCTTTCCTCACTAGTTGCTGAGTTTGTTTGTACAACAGAAGATATTTGGTCTATACCCATTGTAACTTGTGATATTGATGATGCTTGTTCTTCAGATGCAGAAGCAATTTTATTAATTAAATTAGATATATCTCCTGCTCCACTTACAACATCATATAAAGATTCAGCTGTTGCACTTGCTATTTGTGTACCACTTTCAACTGCTTTTATTGAATCTTCAATTAATGCAGTTGTATTTTTTGCAGCCTCTGATGATTTGCTTGCTAAGTTTCTAACTTCATCTGCAACAACTGCAAAACCTTTACCTGCATTACCTGCTCTAGCTGCTTCAACTGCTGCATTTAAAGCTAGTATATTTGTATTAAACGCAATATCTTCTATTGTTTTAATTATTTTATTTATTTCATTTGATTTTAAAGTAATTAATTCCATAGCAGAAATCATTTGTTTCATTTGTAGGCTGCTACTATCTAATTTTTCACTAATATCAATTGACATATGGTTTGCTGATTTAGCATTTGTTGCATTTTCATTAACTTGTTTTGATATTTCAGATATTGACAAAGCCAATTCGTCAACTGAGCTTGCTTGCTCTGCTGCACCTTGTGCTAAAGATTGTGAACCACTTGAAACTTGGTCTGCGCCACTTGAAACTTGGTCTGATGAGCTTTTTATTTGTGTAATTGTATCGTTTAATGACTCTATTATCTTATCCATAGATATTTTAATTTTTGAAAAGTCACCCATATACTCTAAATTTGTTTCTAGATTTAAATTGCCTTCACCTAGTTTGCCTAAATTTAAAGATATCTCTTCTATATACTGTACCCAATTGTCAATTGTATCTTTTAACTCGTTTGATAATTGGCCCATTTCATCTTCACTTTTATATGATAAGTCAGCTTGTAAATTACCTTTTTTCAATTCTTTTGACAGTTTTGTCAATGCATCTATTGGGTCCATTACACTTTTAATTATGTTATAAGCTATTAGTATAGATATCACAAAAATTACAGCTATTGCTGATAAAATAGCAATATTTAATTTACTTATGTATGTTACCAACTCAATTGTTGCTCTTTCTGTAATTTTATCAACATAATTCTGTAAATCATCTTGTCGTTTTTCAACTATTCCTAATGCAGGACCTGCCTCTTCTATAATAATATTTCTGGCTTTTTCTATATCATCATTTTCAACACTTGCTAATGTTTTTTCTGCAACTTTAAACCAATCATTAATACTATTTTGAAAGCTATTTATTGCACTTTCTTCATCTTCTATAAGATCATATAAAATATCAATTTCTTCTTTTAATAAATCAATATTTTGATGTATACTTTTAACAGTATTATCAATTGATTGCTTGTCATTTAATATAATAAGATCCCTATAACTCTTTGCTGTTGCGTTTATATCCGCCAATATCTTAGCTGAAATATATCTTGCTGAACTTGGACCTTTTGAATATTGATCAAAACTTTCCCTAACTGTACGCATACCTGTAATAGCCGATATAATAACAAAAGCTGATATTAAAAATGGTACTATAAACCCAAATATTAATTTCTTTTTAATTGTTAACTTAGATAACATTTCTTGATTCCCCCGTTTTTTTATAATTAATTAGTTTATGATTTATTATTATATTAATAACCTCAAGGTTTTATTAACATAATAATATTTTGCAGATTACTATTGTTACTTTGCTTTAAAAACTTTAAAACAAAATTAAATGAATCATCTGAGTGTAACATACGTTTGCCGTAAATAGCAAAAATATCTATCAATTCAGTATCACTCATATTCTTATGGTTTTGTAAATACGAACCAACTGCCATTCTCATAGTAACATAATATAGACAAATATATAATGCACTTTCAAAAACGTCAAACCCTCTATAAAAAGGCATCATTTTACTATGAAACTCATTAACCAATATATTCTCTATAAAATGATCTTTATCCTTTATGTATGAATAGTAGTCTTTTAAAGATTGTTCGTAGATAGGTAAATATTTTTTATTAACTACATATTTTTCATCTTTTACATCAACTGTAAATGTTCCACCGTAAGCGTCACAAATTTTATTTATTATTTCATTTGGATTAGTTTCGTCTTTAAACGAATATCCAGCTAAAATCATAAAACAAATATTCATCTGATAATTTAAGTCGACTTTTATATCTGTAAGTTTATCCAACTCTTTATTTTCTATCATATATATAATGTTTTCACATAAAGATGATATCTGGTCAAATAAATTGCTTTTTATATATTCATCTAACTTTTTTAAAAAAAATAATAAATGACATAATCTATCATCTATACAGTAATCTCTATTTTGTAAAATAGCTATTGATGTAGCTTTTATCAATGGGTAATTGTTTATTATGTTTTCATCTTTCATATTATTGTTTATAACAGATACTTCTTTTTTTAATGTATTAATATCCACAATGTTTTGATCTGTTTCAAACATAATCATGTCTTTTTTCTTCAATAAAATCTCGCCCAATGCCTCACAGCTAACACATAGCCCACACTCTATATTATTATTAAATTTAGAGTATACCCTAGGGTATTTGTCACATGTATTACATAAATAATCAGACCCTAATTTTTGATGTATCTCACACAAACCTTCTTTAGTTTGAAAAGCACAACAATTATTATCTTCTAATTGCTTTATGTACCCATATTCAAGTGTAGATTCCCCCTGTTTATTGTATTTTACGTAGTCATTAAGTTTTTTTGACAAATTTACATCTTTTATTTTTTGATATTTTTTATAAGTTTTCTTATCCACAGGAATATTCCATTTGTAACTACAACAATTACTTCTACAATCTTGTCCTGTACACGCAAAATCTTTATAATAGTCAGGCTTTAAAAATGTCATTATATAGTCGCTCATCCATACCTCCAAAAGATTAATAACCTTATCAATTTTGCATTCACAATAATTATCGACATAAAATATTTTTTATTTAATAATTATTTTAACATATTAATTATATTTTAAGTTTTTTATTATTTGACCCATCATTTTACATCTAATTTATAATCTTTTATTAAAAATATTATATAACTATACACTTTAAAACTTATAATATTAAAATAACGAAAATAAAAAACACACTGTAAACAGTGTGTTTTTTTGTTAAACCAAAACTTTATATATACTATAAATTATCTTAATAATTGTAGTACTGATTGTGGTTGTTGGTTTGCTTGTGCTAACATAGCTTGAGCAGCTTGTGTTAAAACGTTGTTCTTTGTAAAGTCCATCATTTCTTTAGCCATGTCAACGTCTCTGATACGGCTTTCAGCAGCTGTCATGTTTTCTGTTGTTACACCTAAGTTGTTAATTGTGTGCTCTAGTCTATTTTGAACAGCACCTAAATTAGCTCTTTGGCTAGAAACACTATTGATAGCTGTTTTGATGTTATCTATAGCTATTTTTGCGCCTTCAGCTGTTGATACATCTGTATCTTTTAAGTTTAATGCTGTTGTGCTCATGTTTTCAACAGCAATAGAAATTGTTTGGTTTGCTGTATCACCAACTTGTAAAGTTAATGATTTGTCTACGCCTACGCCTGATGTATCGATTTTTACACTTGAGTTTTTAACTACAATTGCGTTAGCAGGAATATTTGTTCCAGCAGGACCAGCAGCAGCATTAACTTCTAATTCGATACCTGTTTGACGTGTGATTTCAGCAGCAACATTAACAGCATCATCAGCTGCAGCATATGCTGCACCAGCTATGTTTATAACTGAAACGTCAGCGTCTAATGTTCTTAATTGGTCAGCTGTTAATGAATCAGCACCAGAATTTAATAAGAATTTTTTACCGTCAATTTCAAATATAGCTGATTGGATATCATCTGCTGAGCTAGCTTTTGAAGCAACTGCACTTGATATACCAATGATATCAGAAGCGTCTACACCAACAGTTGTGTTAGCTGCATTAATACCACCACCAGCAACTAAACCAGAAGAAGTTAGACCTTTAATTTCTGCACCACTAACTCCACCTTTTTTGCTGTCTATTGTAAATACGCCAGCAGCAGCTGAAGCTTGGAATTGTGATGAAAATTTATTGTCTTTGTTTAATTCGCTTAATATAGCATTAGTTATATCATCTTGTGTATGTTCTGTATTAACTGCTGCTGAAGAGTACTCAGTACCGTCTGCTGATACGAAAACAGCTTTGCTTCCAGCAGTTTGTAGTTCTTTTAATGTTAATTCAACAGTTTTTGCTGACTCTGTACCATCTTCATTTTTCCAAGCTACTGTGTAACTTACTTTATCTCCAACTGCTGTAGCAGCTGTATATGCTAAAGCATCAGATTCTGTTGTTGAAGATGTTTGTGTTGAAGATGTTACTGTTACATTTGCACCATTTGGACCAGCTGATCCGTTTGTACCTAAAGAACCATCTAATAAGTTAATTCCGTTGAAGTTTGTGTTATCTGAAATTCTGTCTATTTCATCTTTTAAAGAAGACATTTCAGCTTGTAGAGCTTGTCTATCAACTTCATTTGAATAAGTACCATTAGCAGATTGTGTTGATAACTCAACCATTCTATTTAGCATTGAGTGAACTTCTGTTAAAGCACCTTCAGCTGTTTGTACTAATGAGATACCGTCTAAAGCATTTTTTTGTGCTGTTTCTAGACCTTTGATTTGAGCTCTCATTTTTTCTGATATTGCTAAACCAGCAGCATCATCACCAGCTCTGTTTATTTTGAAACCTGATGATAATTTTTCTAAGTTTTTAGCAACTGCACTGTTGTTGCCACCTAATTGTCTGTGAGCGTTTAACGCTGTAATGTTATTTTGAATAATCATTTCATTTACCTCCATGTTTTGAAAGAAAACATCCATGTTTTCTATTTTAAATGTACGCTAACCATATAAAGGATAGCTATATATGAGTTTACAACAACCTTGTAGATCGTTACAATACAATTATCGGTATACCAAATTTAAACTTTAGTATTTTTTTAATTTTTTTTTAATCTTTTTTACATAAATAATAAATCCAAATTTATACTTTAACTGCTTTTTATCTTTCAGTTAATTTCAAACGTCTATTTCTATCTTTTCTATATCTCTCTATATCATCCTGTAAATTGCTTTTACCTTTTATTTCAGCAGATATATCTATAATGCTTTTATAAACCATTGCAACAACCTGATAAAGGTCTTCTGGTATGCTTTGCCCTACCTCTAACATGCATAGTAATGATGCTGTTGTTTCGTCTTTATAAACGGGTATTCCAGTCTTCTCAGCAATATTAACTATCTTTTCTGCAACACTTCCATAGCCCGACGCAACAACAATTGGCGCTATATCCTCTTCTGAATTATACTTTAAAGCAACAGCTTTTTCTTTCGATCTTATCATACTAAAACACCTCTAAACTTAAACTAGTTAATTTTTTAAACAATTATGTCTAACCCTGTTCTTTTTCTTGGCAACCCTTTAAATGCATCCATTAACGATCTTGTTTTTACAAATTCATCTATATTCATTTTATTTAAATGATAAGGCGAATTCTGCAAAGATGACCTTAGTCTATCCTCAACAGAGTAAAAAGCATCTACATAAATTTTAGGGCAAAATAAAGAAATATCTATATTTTTATCTTTAACAAAAATCTCACTTTCAAATTGACCAATGCCTTCAACTTCAAAAACTATTAACATATGTATATTTTCTTTTTTTTCTATTAATTCATTTTCTGACATTTCTTCCTGATTATTAACATCTATCCAAATTTCAGCAAAGCTTTTTAACCCTAAATGTTCCACAGGCACGATAAAGTGTAACAGCGGTGTAAAGTTACAAGGTGAAGATAAGAGACTATATATTATCTTTTCTATTTTTTCTGAATTAATAGCAGATATCTCTTTAGAAAAAGCCTGTTTTGCCATTATAGTAGATAACGCTTCCATTATTTCAGATTTTTCAGTTTGCATATTGTTACCATGCTCTATAAACTGCCTCAATAAATTAATAAATTTATTTTTGTCTTCACTGTTGTGTATAAAGCTAAGTAAAACCTCCGTTGTTTCTTTTAAAAAATAAGGGTTGTCTCTAAACCTAGATAAATTATAAACCATCATAGACAACACTTTTGAAATTTTAGGTGAAAATAGAATGTTATTTTCTATAGAGTCTATAAGCTTTAAAGTTTCTGTTTTTAAAATTTTAAAATCTTTTTCTGTAACTTTAACATTTATTTCTTTTTCTGTATTATTACTGCTAGTTTCTTTCAAGTGTATCTCTTTATCTAATTTACTATCTTTACTAGTTTCTTTCAAGTCTATATCTTTATCTAATTTACTATCTCTGCTAGTTTCTTCTAAATTTGTATCTTTAGATAATGTGCTATCGTCACTGTTATCTTTTAAAAGTGCAATTACGTTATCTATCTCTTTTGTTATATTCGCACTGGCTTGCATTTCTTCTTTAATGAAATTCAAACTGTTTTCAACAGAGTCCATAATATCTTGTTTTGACATTTCGCTATTTACAGCTTTTAAAAAGTTAGCTATTGAGTTTTGCACATCTAAATTATTACTGTTTTCAAAAGACAAATTTCTCAAAAAATTAAATAGTTCTCCTTTAAATGCTGTTGACGAGTTTTCTTGTTTTTTTAACTCACCAACAATATCATCATAAGATATTAAAAGACTATTAAAAAGCAGTTGAATTTCTTGTGTAAATGTACTATTATTAATAGGTAACAACTTTACCACTTCTTGTAATAAAAATATGTTTTTTAAATATGTAATTGTAACTGCAGGGTCTTTTAATAAATTAGCAAGCAAGTTACTTGTACTATCTTTATCTAAAAAACTATTGTTTTGACCATTTAACGCAGTTTCACTATTTGGTTTTATAACTTTTGTTATGTCGCTAATTTGAAAATTAACATTAGGTTCAATAGCCGGTTTTACTGCTTGCATGTTTGTTTTGTTATTAATGGGTGTCGTTATTTTTAAAATATCTGCCATTTTTTAAAGGCCGCCTTCTTAATTTATATAGATATATATTACCACAAAATATCATTATTTAATACTGTTATAATTAATATTATCGTTAAATTATTTATTAAATTAATGTTTTAATAAGATTTGCCGATATTTTATTTATATAGTAACAATTTTTAAAATACTAAAAGGATGATTTATTATGAGTTTTTTTGATGCTAGCATAGAACCAATGCTAGATATATTTGTTTTTGAAGCTAACACATTATTAGAGCAATTAGATAACATTATGCTTGTATCTGAAAAAAACAACAATCTAGAGTTAGAAAATGTAAATGAAATTTTCAGAATCATGCATACTTTAAAGGGCTCATCTGCAATGATGGGCATTACAAGTATGGCTGATTTATCTCATGTGGCTGAGGATATGTTTTTTATAATACGAGATAAGCCTACTATTATCGAAAATGATTTATCTTCAGTTTTCGATTTAATCTTTGCAGCAAGCGATTTTTATAAAAGCGAAGTTTCCCTTATAACAAACCCCGGATACTCGCCTTCTGACTCAAGTAAAATAGTTTCAGAAATTAAAAAATATGTTGATGTTTTAAAATCAACTGATACCTGTATAAGTCCAGACACTAAAACCACAAAAGTCAACGATACCGATTGCTTACATAAAGAAGGATATCTGTCTTATAAAATTATGTTTGACCAAAACTTAGGGATGGAAAACATTAGAGCTTTTATGATTTTAAACTCTTTAAAAGATGTTTGTGAAGATTTAGAAAGTAACCCTAAAAATCCAGAGTCTAACGCTGATGCATGTGATTACATAAATCAAAATGGTTTCGTAATTTCATTTAAAAACAATAATAACTTAAATGAAATCATTGATATTATCGAATCTTCATTAAACGTAAAAACTTATGAGGCTTTAGATCCTTTTGAAAAAACTGTTTTAGAAATAGAATCTGAAGAAAGTCCATTAAACAAAGGATTTTCCAACATTCCTCCTGCGAAAATTGAAGTATCTGATGAAAATTGTGTAGTACCACAAAACAAAGTAAATACTGTTCAAAGTTTAATTAGTGTAAAACAAAATAAATTAGACGAATTAGTTGATATTGTAGGCGAAATTGTTATTGCTGAATCTATGGTAACAAGTAACCCTGATTTAAAAGGTTTGACTTTAGACAATTTTTACAAAGCTTCTAGACAACTTAGAAAACTTACAGACGAATTACAAGATATTGTAATGTCAATTCGTATGGTTCCTATTTCAGGTGTATTTAATAAAATGCAAAGAGTTGTAAGAGATGTATCTAAAAAACTTGGTAAAGATGTTGTTCTTGAAACAATTGGCGATGAAACCGAGGTTGATAAAACAATTAGTGATATAATTAGCGACCCATTTATGCATATGGTTAGAAACGCACTTGACCACGCTATTGAAACTCCTGACGAGAGAAAAAATAAATGTAAAGTTCGACAAGGTACAATTACATTATCTGCACAAAATATAGGTAGTGAAATCGTCATACAAATAATTGATGACGGAAAAGGTTTAGACCATAATCTTATTTATAAAAAAGCCATAGATAAGGGTATTAAACTAAAGCCTCAAAATGAATATAGTGAAAAAGAAATTTTTGCATTAATTATGCACCCAGGTTTTTCAACTAAAGAAGAGGTAACAGAGTTTTCAGGTAGAGGCGTTGGTATGGATGTTGTAAAGAAAAACATTGAAAAAGTAAACGGAAATATATCTGTAAACAGTACTTTAAATGTAGGCACAACATTTACGATAAAGATACCATTAACTTTGGCAATTGTAGATGGCATGACTTTTTCAGTTGGCTCATCTGTTTTCACTATTCCAACAACATCTATAATGCAATCTTTCAAAGTTTCTGAAGACACTCCAATTTTAAAAGATACAGACGGACTTGAAATGATAATGACAAGAGGCGAATGTTATCCAATATTAAGGTTACATAAACTTTATGAAATAGATGATAGCATTTCAAATTTAAGCGATGGTATCTTAATAATTATTGAGTCTACTAATAAAAACATTTGTATTTTTGTTGATGAGTTAATTGGCGAACAACAAGTTGTTGTAAAACCTTTTCCAACTTATCTAAGTAAATATAATATTAAAAATTACGGTTTGGCTGGTTGTGCAATTTTAGGTGATGGTGGTATAAGCCTTATCCTAGACGCAAATAGCTTACTTGAAGTATAGTTGAGAGAGGTATTTTATGAATAACCAAAATAATAAAATGAAAATAGATGATTTAGAGGGTAAATATCTTTCTTTCTACATATCTGGCGCATTATATTCAGTTGAGCTATACAAAATTTTAGAAATTATTAGTATACAACCAATAACATATTTACCAAAAATGCCACATTACATTAAAGGCATTATAAATTTAAGAGGTAAAATAATACCAGTTATAGATATTAATTTAAAGTTTAGTAATGAGCAAAACATATATGACGAAAAGACGTGTATTATAGTTGTAAATATTGATAACTTTCAAATTGGTTTAATAGTTGACAATGTTCAAGAAGTTATAAATTCGTCTTCTGTTTCTATTTCATCTATACCTGATTTTAGTGACATAAACAACAATAAGTATTTAGACTTTATAATAAAAAATGAAAATAATGTTATATTAAACATAGATTGCTCTAAACTGATTGGTTCAAGTCAATTAGAAGACTTTAATTAATTATTATCGTTTCAATTAAAGGTGGTGTTTTATATGCTAAAAATTAAAGATGATGATTTCTTGCGTTTGTCTATATTTACAAAAAAAAATTATGGTATAGACTTAAAAGATAAAAAAGTTTTAATCGAAGGTAGGCTTTCATCTACTTTAAAACAAAATGGATATACAAATTTTAAAGATTATATAGATAACCTTGTTATTCTAAAAGATGATATAACCCTTTCTACTTTTTTAAATAAAATAACTACAAACCATACATTCTTTTTAAGAGAAATGGAACATTATAATTTTTTATCTCAAACAATACTACCTTATTACGAAAAATATGAAAAAAATAAAGATATTAGAATATGGAGTGCTGGTTGCTCAACAGGTCAAGAAGCATATACAACTGCAATTATCATAAACGAGTATTTCGGACATAAAAAAAGTGAGTGGGATACTACCATTTTAGCATCTGATATATCTGTTGACGCCCTAAAAAAAGGTCGAAAAGCTATTTATCTAAAAGATGAACTAACTGGTTTGCCAGAACAATGGATAAAAAAATATTTCATCAATAAGGGCAACAATTTATTTGAAGTTTGCGATAAAATAAAAAAAGAAGTTGTTTTTAAAAAAATTAATCTTATGGATAACTTTCAATTTAAAAAACCTTTCGACTTAATACTATGTAGAAATGTTATGATATACTACGACAATGCTACTAGAGATAATTTAATGAATAAATTTTATCATTACACTAAAATGAATGGCTATTTTTTCATTGGTCATTCTGAAATTTTATCTAAAAATACATCTCTATATAAATGTATCAAACCTGCTATTTATCTTAAAGACAAAGTATAATGTTATGACTAATATTATAAAGACATTAATAGTTTCCAACTCTATTTTGTTCAAAAAATCTTTAAAACAATATTCTCCAATTAATAAAAATATTGAAATAATCTGCATATCTTATAATGATTTATATGATTTTAAAAAAACTCAACTTATCAACCCTGATATAATCGTTCTTGATATTAATATTGCTCAAGTAGATAGTTTTAACTTTTTCAAAAATTTTGTATTAAAATTTGATATACCTATTATAATTATATCTTCTTCAAATGCAAATGCAAAAAAATTTTTAGATTATGGTGCAAAAGCATTTTTAATTAACCCAATTATTGATAAGTGTTTAGATTTTTCATCATTTACTAATTTATTATACGATGAAATAAATCGTGTTTATATGCAGTCTAGATCTGATAAAATTAAAAATATTTTAAATCCTGAAAATATCCCTATAATTGCAATTGGTGCATCAACTGGTGGTACCGATGCTATTCTACATATTTTAAAAGACCTACCTTATAATTCTCCAGGTATTGTAATTGTCCAGCATATGCCAGAAATTTTCACTAGTATGTATGCTGAAAGAATAAACGAGTTGTGTGAAATAACTGTAAAAGAAGCCAAGCATCTTGATAAGATAAAAAAAGGTACAGCTTTGATTTCTCCTGGAAATAAACAAATGTATGTTACAAAAGTAAACGATGTCCTTTGCGTTAATATCTCTCCTGGTCCAAAAGTAAGTGGACATTGTCCATCTGTAGACGTCTTATTTGATAGTCTAGCAAAATTAAACTGTAAAAATGTTATGGGTATAATTTTAACAGGTATGGGTAGTGACGGAGCTAAAGGTCTTTTGAAATTAAAAAATAAAGGACATTATACAATAGGACAAGATAAAGAAAGCTGTATCGTATATGGTATGCCTATGGAAGCAAAAAAAATTAATGCCATCTGTAAAAATGTACATTTATCTAATATATCAAACGAAATATTAAATTTCGCAAAAAAAACAAGTGATATTTAAAGTATCACTTGTTTTTTATGATTTATCAAAAACAACTTCTCCATCTTTAATATAAATATGAACATTATTATATCTCTCACAGTCAACTCTCAATGTAAAGTTTTTCATATTTATATTGCTAAGATAATATATTCTATCTGCTTTAAAACTACAATCTAAATTATGTTCAATTTTTTCTTCTATTTCTTTAAGTTGAGTTTTCAGCTTTTTTTGCATTAATAAATTAACCGGCTTTTCTTTTTTTGCCTTTAATAATAAATCTTTATATGCACCACTAATTTTAACGTTTTTAAGTTTTTCGTTTATATACTCTATATTATTGTGTATAGTCATAAGTTGATCTTTAAGTTGGTCTAACTCTTTTTCTAATACACCTTTATTTTTCAAATCATTTAAATCTACACCAATATTAATTTGTGTATAAACATCACCAATACTTCCTACAGACTTACATTTAACAGATTTAAATACATTTAAAGTGCCTCCTGCAATTGTACCTTTACCAGTTGTTACATCTATTTCATTGTTACAAATTACTTTTGAGTTAATTATAGATTCTGCATATATTGTGCCAACACATTTAACATTTGTATTTTCAATAAATTTAGATGTTATATTTCCATCTGCCTTTAATTGGGCTTTATATCCACCGTTAATACCTTTTTTTATTACAATATCTTTTCTAGAATATAAACATCCACCTATTACACTACCATTAACTGTTATATTGGAGTTTGACTTTACATAATATCCTTCTAATACGTCTCCATTGACAATAACATCTCCATCAAAGTTAATGTGCCCTGTTGAATTATCAACATTACCTTTAACAACAAACACATCCTTTACTATAAACCTATCTGATGTATATACAATATGTCCACTTATAGATGCACTTAACCTTAACCCGTCTTCACTTAAGTATGTATTCTGTCCTACATTTAATTTAACAACTTTTCCATTTAACGCTTTCATCGTCTTACCAAAAATCGTCATACCATCTTGCCCTTCAGTAGGCGGTATAATTTCAGATATAAGTTCGTCTTTTGCCACAGCACCCATTATATTTAAACTTTTAAAGTCAATTGTCCCATCTTCTCTTTCTAAAGGTCTAGAATCTTTGTCTTTGTCAAAATATTCAATTATTTTGCCATCTTCTCCATCAACTCTATCTCTAAATACTGCTATTTCAAAAGATCCATATTTTTCATTACTAAAAATATCTTCTATTACATCTTCTTTAAGTCCGTATACAATGCCATTTATATTGATATTTTCTAAAAAACTATCTCGACTTATATATTTACCACCATTTATGGCCTTATGTATTATAACTTCCGCTCTTTCACCCATTTTATCTGTATTTATATTAAAAGTTGCATCTATTTCTTTTGGAACATCTTCCATTTTCATTGAGTTTGGTCCATAATCGCTAAAAGATTTTATAGTTTCTGCTTTAGGCTCAGTTTCTTCTGCCTTTATATCTTCTGCTTTAGGCTCAGTTTCTTCTGCCTTTATATCTTCTGTTTTAGGCTCAGTTTCTTCTGACTTTATATCTTCTGCTTTAGGCTCAGTTTCTTCTGCCTTTGTATCTTCTGCTTTAGGCTCAGTTTCTTCTGACTTTATATCTTCTGCTTTAGGCTCAGTTTCTTCTGCCTTTATATCTTCTGCTTTAGGCTCAGTTTCTTCTGCCTTTATATCTTCTGCTTTAGGCTCAGTTTCTTCTGTCTTTGTATCTTCTGTTTTAGGCTCAGTTTCTTCTGACTTTATATCTTCTGATTTAGGCTCAGT
>JBOFNA010000122.1:0-1287 GCA_051658665.1 Oscillospiraceae bacterium | reverse complement strand
TATAAAATATAAAATATAAAATATAAAATATAAAATATAAAATATAAAATATAAAATATAAAATATAAAATATAAAATATAAAATATAAAATATAAAATATAAAAAGTCTACAGAAAATTTCTGTAGACTTTTTATATTTTAATTATTTACGCACCGTAAACACATACTTGTTTTTTATCTCTGCCGACTCTTTCAAATTTAACAACACCGTCAATCAAAGCAAATAATGTATCGTCTTTACCTTTTCCAACATTTTTACCTGGTCTAATATGTGTACCTCTTTGACGAACTAAAATATTACCCGCTAAAACAAACTGACCATCAGCTCTTTTAGTGCCTAATCTTTTAGACTCAGAATCTCTACCATTTCTAGTTGAACCTACACCTTTTTTATGTGCAAAAAACTGTAAATTTAATTTTAACATAAAACTACCCCTCCAAATTTACTAATTGAATATTATCTCCGTAATCTTCAGTTAAAACATTTAAATGAAGATGTAAAGCTTTCATAAAGCATTGAGCCTTTTCTAAGTTATCATCATCTAAAATAATCTGAATAATATCCTCTTCAACTTCAATTAAACAATTCAACTTTAAAATTTCAGTTATCCCATTTGCTGTTAATTGTACAGCGGATGTAACAGCGGAACATACAATGTCTTTTCCATAAGAGTCATAATTAGCGTGACCCTTCACTTTAAATATTTTAATATTATCGTTTAAAAAAACAAACTCAGCTATAACCATATACTAAGCTTTAATTGATTCAATTTGTACTTTTGTGTAAGGTTGTCTATGCCCTAATTTACGTTTTGAATCTTTCTTTGGTTTATAAGTAAAAACAGTAATTTTTTTACCTCTACCATTTTTAACAACTTTAGCGACAACAGATGCACCATCAACATATGGTGTGCCTACTAATAGCTTGTCTTCTTTAGAAACAGCGACAACTTTATCAAAAGATATTATTTCTTCTGCCTCAACTTCTAATTTTTCGATGTATAAAACATCTCCATCTTGTACACGGTACTGTTTACCGCCTGTTTCGATAATTGCATACATATCAATCACCTAATTCTTTCTATAGACTCGCTGCTTGTAGGTGCTACGCTTTAAAACCCACATCATGCGGCTTTAAAATTGTATCATATAAAATCTATAATGTCAATCTTTTATATTATTTTGCATCTTAAATGCATCTAAAGTATTCTTTATTAAAATAACCCTTGTCATTACTCCAACGCCACCAGGTACTGGTGTTATACTAGATGCAACTTTACTTACAT
>JBOFNA010000121.1:0-22807 GCA_051658665.1 Oscillospiraceae bacterium | reverse complement strand
GTTATTAAGAATGAAAAGCCAGCAAAAATTACAAACGATGATGAAGACAGTGAAAATGATGCTGAAATTGAAGATATTTTTGAAGGTGATGCTGTTGCTGAAGATGTTGAGGAACTTGAAGATTTATTAGCAGAAATAGAAGCAAACATAGACGAAGCTGTTATTAAGAATGAAAAGCCAGCAAAAATTACAAACGATGATGAAGACAGTGAAAATGACGCTGAAATTGAAGATATTTTTGAAGATGACGCTGTTGCTGAAGATGTTGAGGAACTTGAAGATTTATTAGCAGAAATAGAAGTAAACATAGACGAAGTTGTTATTAAAAATGAAAAGCTAGAAAAAATTACAAACGATGCTGAAGACAGTGAAGACAGTGAAGATGACGCTGAGATTGAAGATGTTTTTGAGGGTGATGCTGTTGCTGAAGATGTTGACGAGTTTGAAGATTTATTAGCAGAAATAGAAGTAAATATAGACGAAGTTGTTATTAAAAATGATGTTGAAGATAAAGAAATAGAAGTATCACAGGTTGTTACAGATATTTTAAGTGAAATTGATTTAAGTAGTATTGATATTACAACAAAAGCAAATAAAGATGCTAATGTTAAAGTAAAAAAATCAGATAAGATTAAAAATAAATTTAAACAAAGTATTGATTTTAAAAATAGTGAGATAGATACTTTGGACAAAACAGATGTAATTATAAAAAAAGAAAAAAAACCACTACAAGATGTAGATATAATGAATTCAATAGCTTTGATAAAAGCTGAGAGCAAACAAATAGTTCAAGAAGTTTTACGTGAAAATGTATACAATAAGGTTGATGAAGATATCGAAGTTATTTTAGCTAAACATAGAAACGATGAGACAAAAGATAATATATCAGATGATGAGACAAAAGAAATAGATATTGTTAATGAAAAATATGAAGAAAACATTACAACTAATGAAGAAAATTTAAGCATTAATAAAAAAAATATAAATATTGATGATTGTAATGAAAAAGATGTAAAAAATAAAAGAGAGAATAAGTCCAAAAAAGAACAAATAAGTAAAAACAAAGAAAAAGTTAGTAATAATTCTATTGAAGAGTTTGAGGAAATGATAAAAATAGTAAATAAAAGTATTGATTCAAAACTTGATAAAAGTGAAAACTTACTTGGAAGTTCAGATGAAATAATGGCTTATGAGGAAGATATGGCGAAACAAAAATTAAATAAAGATGCAGTTGTTGATGCTGTAGATAAAGCTGTAGAAAAAGAAAAAGCTAAAGCTATACTTTTAAATAAACGAAAAGATCGAATTCAAGATTATAAAAAATATAGTATACATACTAGGTCTAAAGAATTTGAAATTTTGGATGAAAAATTTTCAAAGAAAAGACAATTTTACAATAAAAAACAAAGTGCAAGTAAGAGTTTAGAAAAAATGCAAAAGAACCTAAAAGATAGTAAAAATGATATATTATCTATCATTGATGATATTATTTACGATAAGTAGAGAGACAATAAATAAGCAAAAAAATAGTCACTGTAAAGTGACTATTTTTTATTCAATAATACCGCCTGCTACTAATAAATTGTCTTTATAAAAAACAGCAGCTTGTCCAGCAGATGGTATCTTTTCAAGATTTTTAAATTTAACTAATAACTTATCAGAATCTATTTTAGAAACGGTAGATAAAACAGGTTTTGCAGTGGACCTTATTTTAACATATATATCTATAGGATCAGTTATGTCTTCTAAATATACGTAATTTATATTTTTAACAGTTATTGAACTAGTTAAATTATCTCCCTCAAAAGCCAAATGTATATCGCCAGTATCACCATTGATTTTTTTGATAAAGCAAGGTTTGCCAAGTGCAACTCCTAAACCTTTACGCTGACCAACAGTATAATGAACAATACCTTTATGTTGTCCTAAAATTTTATTGTCTGGAGAAATAAAATTGCCTATTTTAGATTGACCATAAGAATTTTCAATATATCCAGCATAGTCATTATCTTTTACAAAACAAATATCTTGGCTATCAGGTTTATCAGCTGTAAAAAGGCCAATTTCTTTTGCTAGCTTTCGAACATCTTCTTTAATATATCCTGATAATGGAAAAATAATTTTAGATAAAACTTCTTGACTAAGACCATATAACATATATGTTTGGTCTTTTTTTTCTGACTTAGGAGTTTTCAATGTGTATCTTCCATCTTTATTTATTAAATCAGCATAATGACCTGTTGCTATATGGTCAATATTATGCTCGTTAGCGTAAGATAAAAGTGTATTAAATTTAACATTTGGGTTACATAAGGTACAAGGATTAGGAGTAAGACCTTTATTGTATAATTCGATAAAAGGATTTATTACTGAACTTGTAAAAATATCTCTTAGGTCTAGAGGTATAAGAGGAATATCTAAAAATTTGGCACATTTTTTAGCATCTTCTACCATAGGTGGATGTAAGTCAGACATTATAAAGAAAACGCCAGTTACATCATATCCTTGCTTTTTTAAAAGATAAGCAGAAACGGAGGAGTCAACTCCTCCACTTAAGCCTAAAACAACTTTTTTATTAGTGGTCATGACCATCACATTCTGTAATTGTGCCAACAATTGGAGTAGGATCTATTCCTTGTCTTTCGTAAAAATCACTAACTGCTTTTTTTACTGCTTGTTCTGCTAAGATTGAACAATGAACTTTAGCTGGAGGCAAGCCGTCTAAAGACTCCATAACAGCACTGTTAGTTAACTTTAAAGCATCTTCTATAGATTTGCCTTTTATTAACTCTGTAGCTATTGATGATGTTGCTATAGCAGCACCACAACCAAATGTTTTAAAACTAACATCTTCAATTTTATTATCTTCAATTTTTAAATATATTTTCATTATGTCGCCACATTTTGCGTTACCAACCTCGCCGATTGCATTAGCATTTTCTAATTCGCCAACATTTCTTGGACTTGTAAAATGGTCTAAAACTTTTTCTGTATACATAATATTACCTCATTCTATTAATTATTAATTTATTTTTATATTGTGTTATTTATTGTTTTTGTATTCGTCACTATTTATTATTTCTTCCCAAACAGGTGACATTGATCTTAATAAAGCTATAACAGGTGGTAAACTTTCTAATATATAGTCTACATCTTCCATTGTGTTATATTCACTGAAAGATATTCTTAAAGAACCGTGGGCTATGATATGCTCAAGACCAATTGCCATTAAGACGTGACTTGGGTCAAGCGAACCAGATGTACAAGCTGAACCAGATGAAGCGCAAATACCTTTAGCATCTAGCATTAAAAGTAAAGCTTCACCTTCAACGCCTTCAAATGAAATATTAACATTACCTGACAACCTATTTACAGGGTCACCATTTAAACGGCTTCTCTCTATTTTCAGTAAACCAGTTTTTAGTTTATCTGCTAATTTTTGTATATAAGCTGTGCGGTCATTTGTTTTACTTGTGATTTCTTCAATCGCAGTACCTATGCCAACAATGTTTGCAACATTTTCAGTACCAGGTCTTTTTGATTTTTCTTGTGCACCGCCGTATAGTATATTATCTATTCTTACACCTTTTTTTATATATAATACACCAATTCCTTTTGGTGCGTGAAATTTATGACCAGATAAAGATAACATATCTAAATTAAGTTCTTTAACATCTAATTTAATATTACCTATAGCTTGAACTGCGTCAGTGTGAAAAAGCACTCCTGCATCTTTACAAATTTTACTTATTTGCTCAATAGGTTGAATAGTACCAATTTCGTTATTAGCAAACATAATGGAGACTAAAGCAGTTTCTGGTGTTATTGCTTTTTTTAGCTCTTCTAAATTCACAATACCTAATTGATCTACTGGAAGATAAGTAACTTTATACCCTTCCTTTTCAAGCTGTTCAGCTGTGTGTAAAATTGCATGATGCTCAATCACTGTAGTAATTAAATGATTTTTACCCTTCTTTTCTAAAACCTTTAACGCACCTCTTAATGCCCAGTTATTAGCCTCAGTGGCACAAGATGTGAAATAAATTTCTTGGGGTAATGCATTTAGTGATTTTGCAACTTTTTCGCGAGATTTATTTATCTCATCTCTAGTTTTTCTACCTAGACTGTAGACACTTGAAGGATTACCGTAGTTTTCAACAAAAAATGGAACCATACTTTCAAGTACAGATTCTGAAACCTGTGTTGTCGCTGCATTATCTACGTATACTATTTTGCTCATAAAAACTCCTGTTCTTCATTTCCAATTTTAAATCTATATGAATTCTAAATTTATATATAATTATTAGTTACATTTTTAATATATACTAAGTTAATAGGAATTGCAATACTTTTTTTGAAAAAAGTATAATAATTAACAATTTATATAAACTTTTTAAAAAAAATATAATAAATTAATTATACTATAATGACTTTAAATCTATGTGTTTAGAACATCAATAAAATATTGTTCATAAAAAATTCACAATTTAACAACTTAAATAAAATATAATATTATTTAATTATATATTTTTGTATTTTAGGCTTTCAGATACGGCGATTTTATCACAAATGTCATTTTCAAGGTGACCGCTGTGTCCTTTAACCCAAATAAGATAAATATTATGAATTTTAAATTGTTTTAAAATATCTTTCCATAAATCAACGTTTAGTACAGGATCTTTTTTATTTCTCATCCAATTATTTTCTTGCCATTTAGTTACCCAGTTTTTTTCAATGGCATCTATGAAATATTTAGAGTCTGAATAAATAGTTATATCGCATGGTTCTTTAATGGCTTCTAGTCCTTTTAAAACTGCCGTTAGTTCCATTCGATTATTTGTTGTTGATTTTTCGCCACCTTTAATTATTTTTTCGTGGTTTTGATATTTTAAAACAGCACAATAACCGCCAGGGCCAGGGTTTCCTGAACAAGCTCCGTCTGTATATATGTTTATTTGTTTTTTTACATTCATAAATTCTCCTTATTTAACTTAATGGTCTTGATACATAAATTATATTATTTATCATAAATTTAAACAAGTATAATTTTGAAGGTATTTTTAAATGAGAGAATTTGTATATCCACTACTGTTTTCGTTTGTAGCAGGGTTATCTACCGTATTAGGAGCGTTAATAGCTATTTTTTTAAAGGCTGATGTTTTTAAGAAACTTTACAAACTATTGGCTTTTTCAGCAGGGGTTATGGCCTGTATATCTATAGTATCTTTGATGGCAGATGCGTTTATTGGGCTAAGTCATGATTTTGATAGCGGCATTTCGTTTGTTTTTGTTTTTGCATCTATTTCTGTTGGGGTTCTTTTATCAAGAGTTTTAGATAGAGTTGTGGATAAAAAGGCAACGACTTATAATTTAACTGGTAAACGCGAAATGAAAACTGCTTTTTTTATAATGATAGCAATCATTGCTCATAACTTTCCTGAAGGTATTATAACATTTATATCATCTGTTAATGATTTACATATTGGTGCAATTGTTACCCTTGGAATTATGCTACATAACATACCTGAAGGTATAGCTTTAGCTTCTCCTATTTACTATGCAACTAAAAGTAAAAAAAAGGCTATAATGTTAACTTTTTTTAGTGGAATGTCTGAACCTATTGGGGCTATTTTTGCTATGTTGTTTTTAAGAAACTTTCTAAGTGAAACAGTTATGTCTATAGTACTAGCTTTTGTTGCTGGTATAATGCTAGATGTAGCATTTATGTGCCTTTTAAAAGACAGCGTAAAGTCTATAGGGTTTCGTAAAAGTATCTTATGGTTTATAATTGGCTTTGTATTTTTGTTGCCTATAATGACACATACACATTCACATTCTCATTAAATTATATTAGTTTAAAAATATTTTATAAAAATTTTATAAAAAATATAAAAAAGCAAGGTTTTTTTGGTAATAATAAATAAATAAACCTTACATACACGGA
The DNA here is from genome assembly GCA_051658665.1 of Oscillospiraceae bacterium. Taxonomy (GTDB): domain Bacteria; phylum Bacillota; class Clostridia; order Oscillospirales; family Ruminococcaceae; genus JBOFNA01. The sequence continues at coordinate 16,863 of JBOFNA010000121.1, read as the reverse complement.
TGTAATTGGCATTTGCCAAATTTAAAAAATGGAGGAAGAAATGAAAGAAGATAAATCTTTTGCAGAGATAAAAAACGGTCTAATTAAACATAGAAATGATTTAATGACTAAACAAAATGATAATTTAAGCGACAATATAACATCTGAAAAAAATTTAAATAAACCAGATAATACACAAAAGGTACAACTAGATAATACACAAAAGGTACAACTAGATAACACTCAAAAGGTACAACCAGATAATACACAAAAGGTACAACCAGATAATACTCAAAAGGTACAACTAGAAAATAAGAATGTTGCATTAAAGCCAAGAAAACAAGGAAATGCGCCATTTAATAAAGAACAAAGAAGGCCAAGTGGTGTTTTTAAAAGTAAAGTAGCTAGACCGCCACAAGCACCACAAGCACCACAAGCACCACAAAATAAGGATAATGGTAAAGAACAGAAAACCTTTAAAGAGACACCTGTTAAAGTAATACCTTTAGGTGGTATTGGAGAAATTGGTAAAAACATGACTGTTTATGAGTATGAAAATGATATCATAATTGTAGATTGTGGGCTTATCTTTCCAGATAACGACCTTTTTGGAGTGGACTTAGTAATACCAGATTACACTTATCTAATAGAAAATAAACAAAAAATTAGAGGAGTTGTTATAACTCATGGTCACGAGGACCATATTGGTGCTTTGCCATATTTTTTAAAAGACATTAATGTACCTGTTTATGGTACAAAACTTACAATGGGTTTAGTTGAAGGTAAATTGAAAGAGCGTGGGATACTAAAAGATTGTCAACTAAATGTAATAAGGGCAGGAGAAATTACAAAATTAGGAATTTTTTCAATTGAATATATAAGAGTTAACCACTCTATTCCTGATGCTGTTTCTTTATGTATAAAAACCCCAGTTGGAAATGTTATACACACTGGAGATTTTAAAGTGGATTATACACCAGTTAAAGAAAACTCTATAGATCTAATTAATTTTGCTAGAAAAGGGTATGCTGGTGTTCAACTTTTATTATCTGACTCAACAAATGCTGAAAAAGCAGGGTCATCTATGAGCGAAAGTTCTGTTGGGAAAAGTTTTGAGGCTATTTTCTCAAAATTAATGGATAAAAGGGTTATAATAGCATCTTTTGCATCTAATGTTTACAGAGTACAACAAATTGTAGATTTGGCTGTAAAGCATAAAAGAAAAATTGCAGTTTCAGGTAGAAGTATGGAAAATGTTACGGAAATTGCAAGAAAGTTAGGCTATTTAACATCTCCGGCTGGTATTTTTATAGATATATATGAGGCTAGGAGACTTGCGCCTAATAAGGTTATTATAATAACAACAGGTAGCCAAGGTGAGCCAATGGCAGCATTATCTAGAATGGCGGCAAAATCTCACAGACAAATACAACTAAATGAGAATGATTGTGTTATTATATCTGCAAAGCCTGTACCTGGTAATGAAAAATCTGTAACAAAGGTAATTAATGAACTGTTAAAAACTGGTTGTGAAGTAGTTTATGAGTCTATGTATGACATACATGTATCGGGACATGCTTACTCTGACGAATTAAAGTTAATGCTTAATTTAACTAAACCTAAGTTCTTTTTACCTGTACATGGTGAGTATAAACAATTAAAAAAACATGCAGAATTAGCAAAATCATCTGGTGTTAAAGATAAAAACATTATTATCGGTAATATTGGTAATGTTTTTGAACTTAGAAAAAACAGTTTTGAACACGCTAGCGATGTACAATCAGGAAGAATTTTAGTCGATGGACTGGGCGTTGGAGATGTTGGTAGCGTAGTATTGAAAGATAGAAAACATTTATCTGAAGACGGGTTAATTGTTATAGTGATTGGAGTTGACTCTAAAACTGGTAAAATAACTACAGTTACAGATATTGTTTCTAGAGGCTTTGTTTATGTTAAAGAGTCTGAAACTTTAATGGAACATATAAAAAGGACATTAAAATCTGTTTTAACAAGATGTGAAAAAGAAAACATTAAAGAGTGGTCAGATATTAAAGTTAAAGTTAGAGAAACACTGTCTAATACTATATATCAAAAAACAAAAAGAAGTCCTATGATTTTACCTATTATTACAGAAGTGTAGTTATATTGAATATAACTTTTGGGAGATACTATGAAAAAATATTTTGATTTTGTTTTTGCTATGTTTTACAGCTTTGTTATAGTTTTATCAGTAATAACAATAATTTCGTTTTTTATAGATATTAAATATTTTATTATTTTTTTTAGTTTATCTTTTATTTCGGTTCTTTACTCTTTATTTAAGATAAATTATTTTAAAAAAAATTCAGTTCAATATCTTAATATGTTAAGCTATTGTTTAGATATAAAGCAAAGAGAAAATTTAGATAACATGCCTTTTCCAGTTTTTTGTTTTGGTAGTGATAGTAAAATAATTTGGCATAATAATTCTTTTACAAAATTTGTTGTTCAGGGAAAAGATGTAATAGATCACGATGTTACTGATGTTATATTTGATTTTGATGTTAAAAAATCTATGAATCCAAATGGTATAAACTGTAAATACGATAAAAACTATTATACAGCTTATACTTTATTAAGAGAAATTGAAGGCGAACAAGTTTATATTTGCTTTTTAAAAGAAGATACAGAAATTAAAGAAAAAGCAAAGCTTTATTACAACGATAGGGTTTGTGTTTTGAACCTTGTTATAGATAACTTTGATGAAATGGTTATTTCTTTAAAAGAAAGTCAAAAAGGATATATAATAAATGAAGTTGAAAATATTGTTGAAAACATTATATTATCATTAAATGGTAAAGTTAATAGAATAGGTAGTGATAAATTTACTGCTGTTTTATCTAATAATGCTATTATTGGTCTTAAAAATAGTAAATTCAAAGCTTTTGATGATATTAAACATTTACATTATGAAACTAATGCACCAATATCTTTTTCAATAGGTATTGGAAGTGACGGTAAAAGCATTAGTGAAAATAACGAATTTGCAAAACAAGCGATGGATATGGCTTTAGGTAGAGGTGGAGACCAATGTGTAATTAAAAGTCAAGATGATTACAGTTTTTTTGGCGAATCTTTAAAAAGCAGTCAAAAGAAGAGTAAAGTTAAAGCTAGGTTTATGACAAATGCATTGGTTGAAATGATTAATATTGCTGATAATGTAATTATAATGGGTCATAAATTTGCTGACTTTGATAGCGTTGGGTCTGCTATGGGTGTTTTACGCATGGCTAAAATTTTAAATAAAGACGCGTATATCGCAATAGATTTAAAAAACAATGTGTCAAATAAGTTAATTGATTATATACAAACTGAAGGAAATAATATTTTTGTAGATGAAGCTACTGCTTTAGATATGATTAGTAAAAAAACACTACTTATAATTGTTGATACAAATGCTAAAAGTTTGATACAATATTATGATATTTATGAAAAATGTGAAAATATTATTGTTATAGATCATCATAGAAAAGTAGTCGACCATATTAATAATGCGACGGTTTTATATCATGAACCTTCTGCATCTTCTACTAGTGAAATGGTTACTGAAATGCTTATGTATTTTGCTAATAAATATAAAAATGCAGATAATTTTACAGCAAACTGCTTACTTACTGGTATTGTTCTTGATACAAAAAACTTTTCAATAAAAACCAGCGTTAGAACATTTGACGCAGCTAGCTATTTAAAACAATGTGGTGCTGATACTATTATGGTTAGAAAATTTTTTAGTCAATCAAGTGATGTATATAGACTGAAAAATGAAATATTAGCGAATGTAGATGTTTATAAAAAATGTGGGATATCTTTTACTGATGACAAAAGTGAAAACTTAAGAACAGTTTCGCCTCAAGTAGCTGATGAAATGTTGCAACTTAATGGATTAGAGTCATCTTTTGTTGTTTATGAAATTGAAGAAATAGTTTACATTTCGGCTAGAAGTTTTGGTGACATTAATGTACAACTTATTTTAGAACAACTAGGTGGAGGCGGCCATTTAACTATGGCGGGAGCACAAATTAAAAATACCACGGTTGATGAAGTTATTATGAAAATTAAATTGTCGATAGATAAATATTTTAGTGAAAAGAGTTGATTTGATGAAAGTTATTTTATTACAAGATGTAAAAGGCAGTGGTAAAAAAGGCGAAATGATAAATATTTCTGACGGATATGCTAGAAATTTTTTATTACCTAAAAAATTGGCTAAAATTGCAGATAATGTAGCCATAAATGATTATAATAATAAAAACAGTGCAAAACAACATCATTTAGATATGGAAAAGCAAAATGCAATAGATCTTGCGAAAAAAATAGATAATCAAACAGTTGTAATAAATTCTAAAGGTGGAAAAGAAGGAAAACTTTTTGGAAGTATAACATCTAAAGATATTGCTGATGCTATTAATAAAAACTTTGGGTTTGAGATAAATAAAAAGAAGATAACTTTAGAAACAGACATAAAGGCTTTTGGTAGTTATGGAGCAAATGTTAAATTGCACACAGAAGTTTTTGCGAAAGTTATAGTTTCTGTACAAAAGGAAAATTAAGGGAGTGATACCTTGGAGACAGATATTTTTGATAACATAAAACAACCATTTAGCATCGAGGCTGAGCAGTCAGTATTAGGCGCTATCTTACTTGAGCCTGATATTATATCTGAAGTTATCAGCTTCGTTAAAATAGATTATTTTTACAATAGAGAAAATAAAAAAATTTTTTCAGCTATGGTAAAAATGTTTACAGTAGGTCAATCTATTGATATTGTAACTGTTTTAAATGAGATAGATAGGGATAAAGTTTTTGATACTTATGAAAAGGCAAAGGTTTACTTAACAAGTGTTGTGCAGGTTGTACCTACAATATCAAATTTAAAATCTTATGCTGATATTTTAGAAGAAAAATATCTATTGAGAAGTCTTTTAAAAGTATCTAAGGGTATTGCAGAAAGTGCTACTAGTAGCGATGTTACGGCTAAAGCCTTACTCGATATTACAGAGCAAAACATTTATGATATAAGACAAGGAAAAGATATTGAGGGTCTTAAAAAAATTGACGAAATCATTGTTGAGACATATGATAGACTGCAAGAAATGAGTTCAAAAGATTACTCAGGAATATCTGGGCTATCTACAGGGTTTTCAGATATTGATAGAGTTTTGTCGGGTCTTAATAAATCAGACCTCATATTAATGGCTGCAAGGCCAGGTATGGGTAAGACTAGTTTTGCCTTAAATTTAGCAACAAATGTGGCTAAAAGAAATAAAAAGTCAGTTGCAATATTTTCTTTAGAAATGGGTAAAGAGCAGCTTGTTTCAAGGGTTTTGAGTAGTGAGGGTAACATACCAAGTCAAAACCTTAAAAATGGTAGACTTTCTTCTGACCAATGGATTAGACTAGCTGAAGTTTCTGATGTTATTTCAAATTGCGATATATATATAGATGATAGTTCTAATATTACTGTTGCTAGTATGAAAGCAAAACTTAGACGTCTTAAGGGTTTAGGTTTAGTGGTGATTGACTATTTACAATTAATGACGACAGGTAAAAGAGTCGAAAATCGTGTGCAAGAGATTTCTGAAATTACTAGAAATTTGAAAATTTTAGCAAGAGAACTTGATGTGCCAGTTGTTACTTTATCTCAGTTGTCAAGGGGACCTGAAGCGAGAATTAACAACCATAGACCTATGTTGTCAGACCTTAGAGATTCAGGGTCTATTGAGCAAGATGCGGATATTGTTATGTTTTTATATAGAGATAGCTACTATAATAAAGATATGGAAGAAGACCGAAATGTCGCTGAATGTATTATAGCTAAAAATAGACATGGTGAATTAAATACTGTTAAATTAAATTGGAACGGTGAATTTACTAAATTTACATCTTTAGAGGTGTTTAAAAATGATAGATAAAGTAAAAAATTATATAAAAACTAACAGCTTAATCAATGATGGGGATAAGCTGTTAGTTTGCGTTTCTGGTGGGGCTGATTCTATGGCTTTAATTAATTTTTTTGTTGATAATAGACAAACTTTTAAATTAGAAGATTTAAAAGTTGCGCACGTAAATCATTTATTAAGAGGTGAAGATTCTTATAAGGACCAAGATTTAGTCGGAAAATATTGTTTGGCAAATAATTTGTCATTTAGCTGTGTTTCTATAAATATTGAAGAAATTTCTAAAAAAACAAAAAAATCAATTGAACTAACGGCAAGAGATGAGCGATATAAGTTTTTTGGAACACATAAAGGGTATAAGATTGCTACGGCTCATCACCTTAATGATAATATAGAGACATTTATTTACAATGCTATAAGAGGTACATCATTAAATGGGTTGTGTGGCATACCAAATAATCGAGATAATATTATAAGACCTTTTTTGTCTGTTTCTAAACATGAAATAGAAAATTATTGTACAGAAAACTGTATACCTTTTAATGTTGATAAAACAAACTTTACTAATGATTATACAAGAAATAAGATAAGAAATGACATTGTAAGTTTATTTGACCAAATCAACTCTAACTATTTAAATAATTTCAACAATCTATTTACATCATTAAAACAAGATGAGAGTTATTTAGAATATATGAATGAAGAAAATTTTTCGCGAATATTTAATGATAATAAATTAGACATAGAAAAATTTTCTGTTTTATCGATATCTTTAAAAAACAGATGTATAAAAAAATTTTTAAAAATAAATTTAATAGATATAGATAATAAGATAATATCTTCGTTAAATGATATTATCTTAAATAAAAATGGTAAGATACAAGTATCTAAAAATAAATATTTAGAAATAGAAAATAAAATGTTATGCATTACAACTGATCAAGAAAATGTGAAAAGTTTTTCTTATGATTTAAAACCTAGTATTTTAAATTTATCAAATGGACTTTTTTGTGAAATTTATATTGTTAACAAAAAAGATTACATTAAAATTAAAAAAAATATGTTTCATTGTGTATTAGATTATGATAAAATAGGTAGTACTTGTAAACTGAGGACAAGAATGGAAAATGATTATATTCATTTAAGTCAAAGAAAAGTTACAAAAACATTCAAAAAATTTTGTAATGAAGAAAAAATAAAAAAACATTTAAGGTGTAAAATACCTTTAATTGCTATTGGTAGTAAAATTATACATGTTTATGATTATAAGTCAGATATAGATTACGAGATAGATGATCTTACTGAAAATATACTATTAGTTAGATACAGGGGGATAATAAATTGAAAGATGATGTTTTAAGAATTTTACTTAGTGAAGAGGAAATTAAAAACAGAGTTAATGAAATTGGAAAACAGATAACTAAAGATTATAAAGATAAAAATTTGGTTTTAGTTACCATTTTAAAGGGTGCAGCTATTTTTTTAGCTGATTTAATGCGCTTTATAGATATAAATTGTAATATAGATTTTATGGTTGTATCAAGTTATGGTTCAGGCACTAAAACATCTGGTGTTGTTAAGATTGTTAAAGATTTGGAAATAGATATTACTGGTAAAGATATTTTAATAATTGAAGATATCTTAGACAGCGGAATGACATTAAATTATATAACAGGTATTTTATCATCAAGAAACCCAAATAGCATTGAAGTATGTACATTGTTAGACAAGCCTTTAAAGCGCGAAGTTACGGTTGATGTTAAATATAAAGGATTTACTGTACCTGATGAATTTGTTATAGGGTATGGGTTAGATTACGATGAAAAATATAGAAACTTACCATATATAGGCATTTTAAAACCTGAGGTGTATTTGTAAAACAAGATAAAAGGAGTGTGGTTTTTTTGACTAAAAGAAAAAAAAGAAACGGATTATCTATCTTATTACTATTAATTTCATTACTTTTTGCATCAAATTTTTTATTTTCTAAACAAAATGTTATTGGCTATAGATATGATGAAATTTTAAACATGTTTAGAGATGGTAAAGTGCAAAATTATAGCATTGACTTTGGTAAAGGTGTGCTTAATTTAGGAGTGAAAAGAACTGAAAAAGAAATACAAGAGTATGATGAAAATAATAAAGATATTTATAAAGCAAGAAATCCTAAAAGTAATTTAAATGAAGAGCAGTTAAATTTTTTTAATGAACAAGAAGCAAAAAGAAAACAGATATATGAAGATAGAAGGTTATTGAAGCTTATTCCATATAAGCTATCTAACATCTCTATTTTTATAAAAGATATTGAGCCTATTATTATAGAGTATAATGAACAAAATCCTGATAACCAAATTAGGTTTGATTATTTGCCACCTAGTGAAAACTCAAGATGGCTTGGTGCTTTGCCAACATTATTATTAATTTTGCTAATGGGTGGTTTAATTTATTTTACTCTAAAGCAGTCTGATGGTGCAGGAAAAGCCTTGAGCTTTGGTAAAATTAAGGCAAAACAAGTTATAGATGAAAACAATAAAGTTCTTTTTGATGATGTTGCAGGCGCAGAGGAAGAAAAAGAAGAGTTAAGTGAACTTGTACAGTTTTTAAAGAACCCTAAAAAGTTCGATGAAATTGGTGCTAAAATACCTAAGGGCGTTCTTTTAGTTGGACCTCCTGGTACTGGTAAGACACTTTTAGCTAAAGCCGTTGCTGGCGAGTCTGGTGTTCCATTTTTCTCTATATCTGGATCTGATTTTGTTGAAATGTTTGTTGGTATTGGGGCAAAAAGAGTTAGAGATTTATTTGGGCAAGCAAAAGCAGAAGCTCCGAGTATTGTTTTTATTGATGAAATAGATGCTGTAGGTAGACAAAGAGGTGCAGGTGTAGGCGGAGGAAATGATGAAAGAGAGCAAACATTAAACCAACTTTTAGTTGAAATGGATGGATTTGGTGCAAATCAAGGGGTTATTATAATAGCTGCAACAAATAGACGTGATGTATTAGACCCAGCTTTACTAAGACCTGGTCGTTTTGATAGACATGTTTATGTAAGTAGACCAGATATCAAAGGCAGAGAAGATATTTTAAAAGTTCATACTAGAAAAAAACCTTTAGCTTCAGATGTAAACTTAAATATTATTGCTAAAGGCACAGTAGGTTTTACAGGTGCAGACCTTGCTAATGTCGTTAATGAAGCAGCTTTATTGGCGGCTAAATCAGACAGAAAAGAAGTTACACAAAAAGATATTGAAGACTCTATTATTAAGGTTATAGCTGGACCTGAAAAGAAAACAAGAGTAATTAGCGATGAAGATAAAAGGCTAACAGCTTATCATGAAGCAGGTCATGCTATTACAACATATTATTGTAAAAAAGTAAATAATGTACACGAAGTATCTATTATTCCTCGTGGTATGGCGGGAGGATATACTTTATCTTTACCAGAAAAAGATGAAAGTTATAAACTTAAAGAGCAACTTGAAGAAGAAATAGTTGTTTTATTAGGTGGTAGGTCTGCAGAAAAAATTGTTTTGAAAGATATATCTACAGGGGCATCAAATGATTTGCAACGAGTTACAGAGATAGCAAGAGCTATGGTTACACAATATGGCTTTAGTAATGATATTGGACCTATTGTTTATGGGTCTGATAATAGTCAGGTGTTTTTAGGTAGAGATTATGGATCTGCTAAAGATTACTCTGAAGATACTTCACAAAAAATAGATGAAGAAGTTAGAAAAATTGTATTTAATGCATTTAATAGATGTGTTGAAATTTTAGAAAATAATATTGATAAATTACACTTAATCGCAAATACGTTGATGGAGTTTGAAAAAATTAATGGTGAAACTTTTGAACAACTTATGAAAAGCGATGATAAAAAAGTTTTGAATATAATGGAAGATACAAATAAAAAAGATGATATTGATAAATTAGATGAAAAAAATACATCTGAAATCGAAAATAAATTGAACGATTATGTAATTACTGATAATTTAAAAAATGATTTTGAAAAAAGTTTGCGTGAAGATTTAGATAGCATTAATGAATTAGTAGATAAAGAAAACAATGCTAATAATATTGATAATGTTACAAAAACAGGTTTAAAACAAAAAAACATTGATATTGACATTGATGAAAACTTTGAAAGCGATATCACAGATGAAGATATAAGAAGAGCTTTTGGCGAAGAAATTGGAGATGAAAAGTCTGATTTAGTTGATAATAAAAATGAAGATAACTCAGACGACGAAGCGACAACCACAAGTAATTACACAAATATTTATAAAAATAAATATAAAGAAGAGCCTAAAAACTTGAAAAAAACAAGAAAAAAAATAGTTCAAGAAAGGCGAACTAAAAATGATATCATAGGCATTATAGATGATATGATTGATAACAATGATAAAAGTGACAAAAGTGATAAATAAATTAACTTTAAAATAAAGGGTAAACCCCTTTATTTTTTAGTGTTTTATTAAATTAAAATTTATTTTTATAATAAATATTTATAGGAGTTTAAGATGCCAAAGCAAAGTTATGGAAATGAAAGTATATCGGCATTAAAAGGTGCGGATAGAGTTAGAAAAAGACCAGGGGTTATCTTTGGATCCGATGGTATTGATGGTTGTCAACATTCGTTTTTTGAAATTTTATCTAACTCTATTGATGAAGCAAGAGATGGGTTTGGCGATAAAATTATTATAACTAAATTTAAAGATAACTCTATGTGTATAGAAGATTTTGGGAGAGGAATACCCGTGGATTTCAACCAAAATGAACAAAGATATAACTATGAACTAGTTTTTTGTGAACTTTATGCAGGTGGAAAATATAAAAATGATGATGATAATTATGAATATTCTTTAGGGTTAAATGGGTTGGGTCTTTGTGCTACACAATATTCTTCTGAATATATGCAAGTTGAAATTTTAAGAGATAATAAAAAATATTATTTATTTTTTGAAAAGGGAGAAAATGTAGACGGTTTAAAAAGTGATATCTATAAAGGTAAACAAACAGGTACAAAAATAAAATGGAAACCAGATTTATCTGTTTTTACAGATATTGATATAAGTGAAGATTACTTTAGAACTATTTTGAAACAACAAGCTGTTGTAAACCAAGGACTTTTATTTGTTTTAAATGTTGAAGAAAATGATAATAATTTTAGAGAAGAAAAATTTTATTATGAACTTGGCATTAAAGATTATATTAAAGAAATAAAAGGTGACGATGCTTTATGTGATACTGTGTTTTTTGAATCTGAAAAAAAAGGTAGAGATAGAGAAGATAAACCAGATTATAAAGTGAAAATGAATTTTGCTTTTACATTTTCTAATAAAGTTAAACAAATTGAATATTATCATAACTCAAGTTTTTTAGAGCATGGAGGTTCTCCAGAAAAGGCTGTAAAAACTTCTTTTGTATCTGTATTTGATAATTATTTAAAAGTTAACAATAAATATTTAAAGAATGAAAGTAAAATTACTTTTATTGATATTGAAGAGTCTTTAGTTTTAGTTTCGTCATCTTTTTCCACACAAACATCTTACGAGAATCAGACTAAAAAATCTATAACAAATAAATTTATTTACGCATCTATGGTTGCGGTGCTAAAGGAAAAACTATCTATTTTTACAATTGAAAACTCTCAGGATGCAACAAAAATAGCTGAACAAATTTTGATTAATAAAAGGAGTAGAGAAAATGCAGAAAAGACTCGCCTTAATATAAAGAAAAAATTATCAGGTAACTTAGATATTGCAAATAGGGTACAAAAATTTGTTGACTGTAGGTCTAAAGATTTAAATAAAAGAGAGATTTTTATAGTTGAGGGTGACTCTGCATTAGGTGCTTGTAAATTAGGTAGAAATGCTGAGTTTCAGGCTATTATACCTGTAAGGGGTAAAATTTTAAATTGTTTAAAAGCTGAGTTGTCTAAAATTTTTAAAAATGATATCATTTTGGATATAATTAAAGTTTTAGGTTGTGGCGTAGAAGTAGATACCAAAAATAAGGAAATTTACAGTTTTTCATTAGAAAATTTAAAATGGAACAAAATAATTATATGTACTGATGCTGATGTAGATGGATTTCAAATAAGAACACTTATTTTAGCAATGATTTATAAATTGACTCCTACTCTTATAACAAAGGGGTTTGTTTATATTGCTGAAAGTCCTTTGTTTGAGATTAACACTAAAAATAATATTTATTTTGCTTATACTGAAAAGGAAAAAAATAAAATCTTAAAAAGCATTGATGATACAAAGTATACTATTCAACGATCTAAAGGGTTAGGTGAGAATGAGCCAGACATGATGTGGCTTACAACTATGAACCCAGAAACTAGAAGACTTATTAAAGTTACTCAAGATGAACTAGAAGAAGCTGCTATTATGTTTGATGTGCTTTTAGGCGATAATTTATCAGGTCGTAAAGATTTTATTGCTGAAAAGGGTCATAAATACATTGATTTAATAGACTTATCTTAGGAGAATTTATGAAAAAATTAAATTTAAATGAAAAAGATAAAAAGGCTTATATTGAAGGTGCTGGCATTGTTGAAGTTCAAGATATATCGAGCACACTAGAAGAAAACTATATGCCGTATGCTATGAGCGTTATTATATCAAGGGCATTACCTGAAATTGATGGATTCAAGCCATCACATAGAAAAATTTTATATACAATGTATAAAATGGGCCTTTTAAATGGAACTAGAACGAAATCTGCTAATGTTGTTGGTCAAACAATGAAGCTAAATCCACATGGAGATATGGCTATTTATGAAACTTTAGTTAGGTTGTCAAGAGGTTATGAGGCTTTGATACATCCTTATATAGATTCAAAAGGTAACTTCGGTAAGTCATACTCTAGAGATATGGCCTTTGCTGCATCTAGGTATACAGAAGTAAGACTTGCTACAATTTGCAATGAACTTTTTAGAGATATTGATAAAGATACTGTGGACTTTGTTTTTAACTATGATAATACAATGAAAGAGCCAACATTATTACCGTCTACATTTCCGTCAATTTTAGTAAACTCAAATATTGGTATTGCTGTTGGTATGGCAAGTAGTATATCATCTTTTAATTTACATGAGATATGTGAAACTACTATTAATTTAATTAAAGATGAAAATTTTAATATAAAGGATACACTAAAAGCTCCAGATTTTTCAACAGGTGGTTTTATTATTTATGATGAAGAGATAATAAATAATATTTATACTACTGGTAGAGGAAGTGTTAAAGTAAGGTGTAGGTATAGCGTAGATAAGGATAATAGTTGTATTGATATTACTGAAATTCCACCATCTACAACTGTTGAGGCTATAATAGATAAGGTCGTTGAACTCGTAAAAGTAGGTAAAATAAAAGATATATCTGATATTAGAGATGAAACAGATATTAATGGTCTTAAAATTACTGTGGATTATAAACGTGGAGTTAACCCTGAAAATTTAATATATAGATTATGTAAACTTACACCATTAGAAGATAGTTTTTCTTGTAATTTTAATGTTTTAATAAATGGAGCACCTAAAGTTTTGGGCGTTAAAGCGATAATTTTAGAATGGGTGAAATTTAGAAATAAATGTGTAAGGCGTAGGTTAACATTTGATTTATCTAAAAAGCAAAATAGAATGCATTTGCTAAATGGTTTAGAGAAAATTTTAACTGATATTGATAAAGCTATTAAGATTATAAGAGAAACATCGTCAGAAGAAGATGTTATACCGAATCTTATGATAGGGTTTGGTATTGATAATATACAGGCTGACTATATAGCTGAAATAAAGTTGCGTCACTTAAATAAAGAGTATATTTTAAAGCGTATTGATGAAATAAACATACTTTTAGATGATATTAGAGGTATTGAAGATATTTTGAAAGACAGTAAAAAAGTTGATAAATTAATTATTGCTGAGCTTAAAGATGTAATAAAAAAATATCAAAGAGATAGAAAAACAATGATTATTTATGATGATATTGTAAAAGATATTGAACTTGAAGAGGTTAAAGAATATTCCGTAAATTTATTTTTAAGTAATGATGGTTATTTTAAAAAAATTACTCAGCAATCTTTTAGGATGTCAAATGAGCAAAAGTTAAAAGATAACGATTTTATTATAAGTACATTTATTGCTGATAATAAAGATGATATTTTATTTTTTACTGATAAATACAATGTCTATAAGTCTAAACTAAATGATTTTAACGATACAAAGTCAAGTGCTTTGGGCGAGTTTTTGGCAAGTAAGTTAGGTTTAGATCCAGGTGAAAATGTTAAATTTATGGTAACAACAAGCGATTATAGCGGTGATATTATTTTTGTTTACGAAAATGGTAGACTAGCTAAGGTGCCTTTAAACTCTTATGAAACAAAAACAAATCGTAAAAAACTGTTAAAAGCGTATAATGATAAATCTAAGCTTGTTTTTATAGATTTATCTTTTGAAAATACTGACTATTTAATGGAAACCAACCTAAATAAAGCACTTATTGTACAAAGTCAACAGATACCATCTAAAGTAACTAAAAACACTCAAGGTATTGTTGCTTTTAAACTTAGAAAAACAGACTTTGTTTTAAATGTTTATAAAAATTTTGATGAAAATTTTTGTAATTCATCTGCTTATAGGACTAAAAGTTTACCATCTGCTGGATTTAATATAAAGAACAAAAAAACAGAACAAATTACTTTTTAATTTAACTTTTAATTTTACAAAGAAATAAGGCTTACCTTATTAGGTAAGCCAATGTTACACCAGTGCAAACGTTTAGTGTTAAAGTTGTAACGTTTATTATTATGTACTTTTATTTTTTTATTATACATTTTTTTCATATAAATAAAAAAGTTGCAAAAAAATATATATATGTTATAATTAAAGTCAATAATAAAGGTTTGGAGTGAGGTCTTTGAGTATAGTTGAAGTAATTTCAGGTGGAATACTTTTAGTTGTTTCTGTTCTTATTATATTAATAGTTGTTAGTCAAGAGCCGAGCAATTCTCAAGGTGTGGGAGTTGTTGATGGTGGTCAATCTTCTTATTATGGACAAGGTAGAACAAGAACATCTAATGGCATTTTGAAAACAATTACAGTTATAGGTGCTGTTTTATTTTTTATCACTACAATAGCAGTTAATTTAGTAAGTGTTTTTTAGTATTTATATATAAAATTAGCTCTGCTTTTGCAGAGCTAATTTTATATATAATTTCTTAATATCTTAAAATTAAGGGGAAAAATGAAAGAAGAATATATTATAAAAACTATTATTAACTTTTTAAGTAATAATAGTGACAATGGAGTATTTATTAAAGAACTTGAAAAATGTTGTAATGTAAAAAAACAACATTTTAAAAAATTTAATAGTATTTTAAAATCTTTAGAAAAAGCTAATCGTGTTTATATATCAAATGGAAAAGTTTATTTATTTGATAAAGAAATAATTAATTTAGCAACTATTACAAAAATATCTAATAGTTATGGGTTCGCAGAACTTGAAGATAAAAAGTTTTATATACCTGGTAGGCTTTTGAAAGGCTCAATGGTTGGAGATATATGTTTAATAAGACCCATTAAGGGAAATGGAGATACACCTGAGGGTGAGGTTGTTAAAATTGTTGAGCATGTTAATAAGTCTTTTACAGGAACCTTTGTACAAATGAACATTGGTTATGGTGTTGTACCAGACAATATGAGTAGTTTTACATTTAAAATTAAATTTGGGTTAGAAAAAGGTGCAAAAGTTGGTGAAAAAATTTCATGTAGTTTATTTAAACTAGGTGAGAGTCACTTTAAACATATCGCACAAGTTTTGAAAGTTTTTGGTGATAGTAATAAAGCAAGTGTATGCTCTAGTGCTATTATAGATGAGCATAATATTAAAAAAAGGTTTGATAAAGAAACTTTAGAAAATGCAAGACAAATTTTTTTAAAAGGTATTACTTTAGAAGATTTAGAAAATAGGTTAGATTTAAGAAAAGATAATATTTTTACAATAGATAGCCATGAGTCTAAAGATTTAGATGATGCCTTAAGTGTGAAAAAAGAAGGTGATAAATATATTTTAGGAGTTCATATTGCTGATGTTTCTCATTATATTAAAAGTAAAACAGATCTAGATAATGAAGCCTTTTTAAGAGGAACATCGGTTTATTATGCTGATAATGTTATACCTATGTTACCTAAAGAAATATCTAATGGTATATGCTCTTTAAGTTGTGGCGAAGATAGGCTTTGTTTTTCTTGTTTTATGACAATCGATAATACTGGTAGTTTATTAAGTTTTGAATTTAAAAAGACTGTTATTAACTCTAAAGTTAAGGGTGTTTATAAAGAAATTAATGGATTTATTAATAATGATTGTTCTTTGGACATTAAACAAAAGTATGATTTTTTAAAAGATGAAATATATATCTTGAAAGAAATAACACATATTTTAATAGATAAAAGAGCAAAAAAAGGTAGTTTGGAGATTTCTACCTCAGAGTCTAAGATTGTTTTGGATTCAAACAAAGACCCTATAGATATTTTGGCTAGAAAAAGAGGGTTTTCTGAACGTATTGTTGAAGAGTGTATGGTACTTGCTAATGAAGCGTGCGCTACTTTTGCGCGACAATTAGATATACCTTTTATATATAGGGTACATGAAAAACTAAGTGCAAAAAAGGTAGTTGATCTAACACAGTTTTTATCATCAATTGGTTTTAGTAACAAAGATCTTGCAGAAGGTAATGTTACCCAGTATGCCTTAGGCGGAATTTTGAATAAGGCTAAAGATACAAATTTTGAGCGTGCTGTTCATATAAATGTTTTGAGGTCTATGGCAACTGCTAAATATGAGGTTGAACCTAAAGGTCATTATGGTTTAGCTTTAGATAATTATAGCCATTTCACATCGCCTATTAGAAGATATCCTGATTTAGCTATACATAG
>JBOFNA010000120.1:0-2065 GCA_051658665.1 Oscillospiraceae bacterium | reverse complement strand
TAACATATTAAAATGTTTGTAATACTATAATAATAAACATTTTAAGGAGGTTATTTATGAATATTGAAGGAATAAAAAGTGAAGAAAATTTATTAAAAGCCTTTAAAGGTGAGTCTGAAGATTTTACGAGATATATGATATTTTCGGATAAAGCAAAAAAAGAGGGCTATTATCAAATATCAAAACTATTCGAAGAGATAGCTTTTAATGAAAAAGAGCACGCAGAGCTTTGGCTTGAGTACTTAGGAGAATTAGGAGATACACTTGAAAACTTAAAAAAATGTGCAGAAAAAGAAATGTATGAAACAAGTGTTATATATCCTGAATTTGCAAAAATAGCGGAGCAAGAAGGTTTTGAAGATTTAGTAACGAAATTTTGCCAAGTTGGTAAAATAGAAGATAGTCATTATGAAATATATACGAAATACATAGAAATGATTGAAAATGGTACACTTTACTCTAAGCATTATAAAACAAATTGGCTTTGTCTAAACTGTGGACACATGCATTATGCAGATACAGCCCCAAAGTATTGTCCTGTTTGTGAGTTTAAACAAGGTTATTTTATTGAACAGAAAGAACACTAGGCAGCAGATAATTATTAATAGTTGCATTTTTCATAGATTTATGTTATAGTTTTAGATATTAATATAAAGAAGGATGTGGTTATATGCCTGTACAACGTAGGGCGACAAAACAAAGAAGTATGATATATAGCTATGTCATAGGTTGTGGATATCATCCGTCTGCTGAGGATGTTTATAAATATTTAGTTAAAGATTTACCTGAATTAAGTTTGGGTACTGTTTATAGAAATTTAAACTTATTAGTTGAAATGGGAGAGTTAGGGCAAATATCACTTGCTGGGTTTTCAGATAAGTTTGACTTTAAAACAACTAAGCATAGTCATTTCATGTGTAGAAAATGTGGAAATGTTTATGATATTGAAAATAATTTTGGGGTAGAGTTCGAAGAACAATATAAAGCCTATAAAGATTTTTCTATTGATGACTATGACTTGACGTTTAAAGGCGTTTGCCTAAGTTGCAAATAACAAAAAAAGTTACACCTAAATTATTATAAGGTGTAACTCTTTTTTATTTTATACATATTATAAAATAAAAAAGAGAGGTGTTTTTTTGAATTTCAACCATATATCACCGTTTACATTAGCGCTATTAGCTACCTTGTTTACATGGTTAGTAACGGCGTTAGGGTCATCTTTAGTCTTTTTCTTTAAAGATATAAATAAAAAAGTTTTAAATTTAATGTTGGCTTTTGGTGCTGGAGTCATGATAGCTGCTAGTTTTTGGTCACTTTTAAACCCAGCCATTGAACTTTGCAAAAAACTTGGATACAACTCAGTTATAATGCCATCTTTGGGGTTTTTATTGGGTGGATTAATGATAGTTTTTGCTGATAAAATAATAGATAAAAAGTTTGATTCTTTTAGCAAAAATAAAAATAAAGACATATCTTCTTTTAAAAGAAGTTTTTTAATGGTTTTTGCGGTTACTTTACATAATTTTCCGGAAGGGTTAGCAGTGGGTGTTGCATTTGGAGTGGCAGGTATGGGTTTAGAAGCAAGTGTTTCAAGTGCTATAGTTCTTGCTATAGGTATTGGGCTTCAAAATTTTCCTGAGGGTGCAGGTGTTTCTCTACCGTTAAGACGAGAGGGGTTTAGCAGAAGAAAAAGTTTTTTTTACGGACAATTATCTGGAGCAGTTGAGCCTATAGCGGGTGTAATTGGTGTTTTAGCGGCTATATATGTAAGAAGTATACTGCCGTTTTTACTAGCTTTTTCAGCAGGTGCAATGATATCTGTAGTTACATCTGAGCTTATACCAGAGTCAACGAAAGAAAATAAAAATATTTCAACAATTGGTGTAATATTAGGGTTTTTAGTTATGATGATATTGGATGTTGTATTACAGTGAAATATAAATTAAATTATTGACTTAATAGGCAGAATAATGTAATATATTAGGTAGTATATATAGGAGGCGTGATTATATAATGAATAAAAAAAGTGTATTAAGGATATTTTTATTTACAATTGTTTTTT
>JBOFNA010000119.1:0-10193 GCA_051658665.1 Oscillospiraceae bacterium | reverse complement strand
TATACGCTAACACCAACAGGTACAGCAAAAGAAAAGCTAAAAGACATTACACATGAAAAAATAAGCATACTTTTAGCAGCACCAACTCCAGCTCCTGCATTATCTAAAGAGCCACTTACCTTCATTGTAATATACTGAGCAAAAGCTAAACAAATTACAGATAAAATAGGTATAATAATAAGATTGTTTAAAGCAAATGTAGGTGTGTCACCTAAATTAACGCCTAAAAAGCTAGTGTCTAAACTTTGAATCGCCTCAATTTGGCTCTCACTAAACATTGTGAAAATAGATGAGTCTCTATCAACAGCAACTTTTATAGCAGACTCAACCGCTGAAGACGATCCAGATATCAAATTATTTGTATGTATAACTTCAATCGCTTGCTTAATAATATCCTTCGGTAACCTTAAGATATGAGTCAACGGGTTGTAAATAACATTAATAAGACCAAAAAGAATAGGCATTTGTATTAATAAAGGCAAACAACCAGCCATTTGACTTACATTGTTATCTTTATAAACAGCCATCATTTCTTCTTGCATTTTAACTCTATCGCTTTTATATTTTCGTTGAATTTCTTTAATTTTAGGTTGCATAGCAGACATCATAGCAGACGATTTTTGTTGTTTTATGGATAAAGGAAACAACAAAGCTTTTGTAATAAACGTAAATATAATAATTGCTAAGCCATAGTTTTGTACCGTTTCATAAACTAAGTACATAATAAAACCTAATGGACCCGCAAAAATATCTATAATAAATTGCATAAAAACCTCCGTAGTTATGGTACAGGGTCAACCCCGCCCTTTGAAAAAGGGTTACATTTAATAAACCTTTTTGCAGATAAGTATAGCCCCTTAATTGTTCCATATTTAAAAATGGCATCTATAGCATATTGTGAGCAAGTTGGGGTATACTTGCAACAACCATAACTACCTATAGATAAGTTTTTTTTATAAAATTTAATTACATTAATTAAAAAATGTTTCATTTAAAAACCTTTTTTATTAAAATGAGCTTCAAGACTTTTTTTAACAATGTCCATTTTAACTCTAGTTGTTTTACTTCTAGTAACAAAAATAATATCAAAAGGTATATCTATTAAATGTGGTTTTTGTTTCAAAAAAAGCCTAAAAGATTCTCTAACAATTCTTTTAGCCCTATTTCTTTTGCAAGATTTACCAATTTTCTTACTCGCAGTAATACCAACGCGTAAATAACCGCACTTATTTTTTAAAAAATAAGTAACCAAAACAGGTGACACAAAAGACTCACCCT
The DNA here is from genome assembly GCA_051658665.1 of Oscillospiraceae bacterium. GTDB lineage: Bacteria > Bacillota > Clostridia > Oscillospirales > Ruminococcaceae > JBOFNA01. Next base: position 8,915 of record JBOFNA010000119.1, on the reverse strand, counting down.
TTTTATAAACACGTTGGAAAACTTTATTATCGTTTATGGTGAAAAATTTTAACTTCATATAAAACCTTATATTTCATAAAGTGAAAAATAAAGACCACGTCAGTGGTCTTATAAACTTAGTAAGTTAAGCGTTTTCTACCTTTATTTCTTCTTCTTGCTAAAATTTTACGACCATTACTAGTAGCCATTCTTTTTCTAAAGCCATGCTCTTTTTTTCTTTGCCTCTTCTTCGGCTGATAAGTTCTTACCATTAAAAACCCTCCCTTCGGGGAATTACTTTTACTTAAGTATTATATATAAAATCTAACAATATGTCAACTAGTTTTTAATTTAAAGGCAAATTTATTGGATTTTATCCTTCTTTAAATAAATCTCAGTTTAATTTAATTATTGCAAAGATATGCTTAAAGTAGTATAATTATACAAAAATATAAATAAGGTTTATTTAAAGAAAGGACAAAGATATGGACCTCAACTTAAACGACAAGTTTTCAAAAGAAGGTTTAACATTTGACGATGTTTTATTAATACCTTCAAAGTCCAATATTTTACCTAGTGATATATCTACAAAAACAACATTAGTAAAAGGTATTGAACTAAATTCTCCGTTTATTACTGCTGCTATGGATACCGTTACAGAGTCACGTATGGCGATGGCAATAGCAAGAGAAGGCGGTATTGGCACAATCCATAAAAACATATCAATAGATGTACAGGCTGAAGAAGTTGATAAAGTAAAAAGAAGTGAAAACGGTGTTATTGTTGATCCATTTTTCTTATCGCCTGAAAATTTAGTTTTCGAAGCTAATCAATTAATGGCAAAATTCAGAATATCTGGTGTGCCTATTTGTGAAAACGGTAAATTGGTGGGTATTATAACAAATAGAGACTTAAAATTTTTAGAGGATTTTAATACACCTATTAAATATGTTATGACAAAAGAAAATTTAGTAACTGGATCAATTAACACAACTATAGAAGAAGCAAAAGAAATTTTAAGAAAGCATAAAATTGAAAAACTACCATTGGTAGACCATAACTTTTCTCTAAAAGGTTTAATTACAATAAAGGATATTGAAAAAACTATACAATATCCAAGCTCATCAAGAGATAAGCAAGGTAGGCTTTTATGTGCCGCTGCAATTGGTGTAACCAAAGATTTTTTAGATAGAGCAAAGGCATTAATTGAAGCAAAGGTAGATGTGTTAGTTTTAGACTCTGCACATGGTCACTCTTTCGGTATATTAGATTGTGTGGAGAAATTAAAAAACAAATACCCTAATACTCCAGTAATAGCTGGTAATATTGCAACAGCAGAAGGTGCTAGAGATTTGATTTTGGCAGGTGCAGACGCTGTGAAAGTAGGTATTGGCCCTGGATCAATATGTACAACAAGGGTTGTTGCTGGCATCGGTGTTCCACAAATAACTGCAATTTATGATGCTGCAAACGAGGCTTCAAAACATGGTATACCTATCATAGCCGACGGCGGCATTAAGTATTCTGGAGACATAACAAAAGCAATTGCGGCAGGCGCAAACACAGTTATGATTGGATCTTTATTAGCTGGTTGTGATGAGTCACCAAGTGAAACTGAGATATATCAAGGACGAAAATTCAAAGTATATAGAGGTATGGGTAGTTTAAGTGCAATGTCAAACGGCAGTAAAGATAGATATTTTCAAGAAAACAACAAAAAGCTAGTTCCTGAAGGTGTTGAAGGTAGAGTCCCTTATAAAGGACCTGTTTCAGATACTATATATCAACTTTTAGGCGGTCTAAAGTCTGGTATGGGTTATTGCGGATGTGAAACAATTGAAGACTTGAAAATTAAAGGAAAGTTTGTAAAAATATCAAGTGCTGGCTTAATCGAAAGCCACCCACACGATATCAACATAACTAAAGAATCACCAAACTACTCATTAAAGGGTTAAGTAAAATAAAAAAATCCTTTAAGTAAAATAAAAAAATCCTTTAAGTAAAATAACTTAAAGGATTTTTTTTGTCTATATTAATATAATATTTATTTTTTATGTGTAAAAACAACAATAGCTAATACAATTGACCAAAAAATTGCAAATGACATAGCTATTAAATTATCACTATATTTATCAGAGACTTTTTTCAATAAATATTTTTTTAATTTAGTCCATATACTAATCTTCTTCTGTTTCATCAATCTCATCTTCTTCATTATATTTTTCAGCTCCAGCTACAGTAATAATTTTTTGATCATTTGATACCCTCATCACCTTAACTCCTTTAGCATACCTAGATTGAACGCTAATACTGTCAACGCTGGTTCTTATTATAATACCATCATTTGTAATTAAAATAACATCATCATCATCAGCTACCGTTCTAACGCTTGCAACTAAACCATTTTCATTGGTTGCTTTATAGTTTATCGACCCTTTTCCACCCCTTGACTGTAACCTATAGTCATCAAAACTACTACGTCTTCCTTGACCCTTTTCAGTTATAGTTAAAAGTTTGCTTCCATCAATAACAGGCGCTAACCCAACAACTTTATCACCAGTTTTCAATGTAATCGCTTTAACTCCCCTTGCTGTTCTGCCTAGCGGTCTTGCGTCATTTTCGTTAATTCTAATTGACATACCATTTTTTGTAGCAATAACAATATTATCATTACCATTTGAAAGGTAAACCCAAGCCAACTCATCACTTTCGTCCAAATTAATGGCAATAATACCAGTTTTTCTAGATGTATCATAATGTGACAATGCTGTTCTTTTAATTATACCATTAGTAGTAACCATAATTAAATATTTATCTTCACTAAACTCTCTAGTCCTTAACATTGAAGAAACACGCTCACCATCTTCAAGTGGTAATATGTTTTTAATATTTAAACCTCTCGATGTTCTAGACCCTTCTGGTACTTGATAACATTTTTTTCTATATACTCTACCTTTATTAGTTAAAAACAAAATATAATCATGTGTTGAAGATGTGAATAGCTCGGCAACAAAATCTTCTTCTCTATTATTTACTCCAGTTACCCCTCTTCCACCTCTTTTTTGAGATTTATAAGTTCCAACAGGTAACCTTTTTATATAACCTAAGTTTGTAATGGTAACTACGCACTCTTCTTCTTTTATTAAATCTTCAATATCCACTTCGCCAGTTACAGTCTCTATGGATGTTCTTCTTTCATCATTATATTTATCTTTAATAAAAATTAACTCTTCTTTTATTATTTCTAAAATTTTATAATGGTTAGCTAAAATAAACTCAAACTCTTTAATTTTTTCTAAAATTTCTTTTAACTCATCTTCAATTTTAACTTTTTCAAGTCCAGTAAGCTGACCTAATCTCATTTGTACAATAGCTGCTGATTGTAGGTCAGATAATTTAAATCGTTCAATTAAAGCTTGTTTACCTTCATTGATTGTTTTAGATTTTCTCAAAATTTTGATAACTTCATCAATATAGTCTAAAGCAATTTTTAGTCCTTCTAATATGTGGCAACGCTCTTTTGCTTTTCTTAAATCGAACTCTGTTCTTCTTCTAACTATACTAACTTGAAATTCAATGTAGCTTTCTAAAACTTCTTTTAAATTAAATATTTTAGGTTGCCCTTGATTTAAAGCCAGCATAATAACGCCAACAGTTTCTTGCAATTGACTGAATTTATAAAGTTGATTTAAAATAATTTGAGGGTTAACATCTCTTCTTAATTCAACCACAATTCTCATACCATCGCGGTCAGACTCGTCACGTAAATTTGTTATACCCTCAACCTTTTTATCTTTAACTAAATCGGCAAAACTTGTAATTAACCTAGATTTATTAACCATATATGGTATTTCATTAATAATAATACTGCTTTTACCACTTTTATCTTCTTCAATTACAGCTCTTCCTCTTAATGTGATTTTACCCCTGCCAGTACAATAAGCAGACCTAATTCCACTATGTCCCATAATGATACCACCAGTTGGAAAGTCAGGAGCTTTTATAAAGTCCATAAGGTCAATAGGTGTGGCGTCCGCATTTCCCATAAGATATATAATACCATCAATAACTTCGCCTAAATTATGAGGTGGAATATTAGTTGCCATACCTACAGCTATCCCAGTTGATCCATTAACTAAAAGATTTGGAAATCTTGACGGTAAAACTGATGGCTCCATTAACCTGTCATCATAGTTTGGTGTAAAATCAACAGTTTCTTTTTCGATATTTGTAATTAAATTAGTGCTAATTTTACTCATTCTAGCTTCTGTATATCTATATGCAGCAGCGTTATCACCATCAACAGACCCAAAGTTACCTTGTCCGTCAATTAAAGGATATCTTAAAGAAAAATCTTGTGCCATTCTAACTAATGCATCATAAACAGAGCTATCACCATGTGGATGAAATCTTCCTAATACTGACCCAACAGTATCAGCACATTTTCTATAAGCCTTATCAGGAGTTAGCCCATTTTCATACATAGTATATAAAATACGTCTATGAACAGGTTTTAATCCATCTCTAACATCAGGTAAAGCCCTACCTACAATAACCGACATCGAGTAGGCAAGATAAGATTTTTTCATTTCTTTCTCAATATCAACAGGTATAATTCTAGATTCCTCAAAATTCATTTATTTCACCTTTAACCTTTTAATTTTTTTACTAACTTTATTTAATTTTATCTTTTATAAAAATGTAAAAATCATCTTTAATATTATCATCAATAGAAATCTTAGGTATAATAATAGCCCCACCCATTTTATTTTTATCAAATAAAAATGCAAGTATATTATCACTTTGGTCAACAAAAACAATTTCGCTATATTGTTTTTTTATTTTATATTCACTATTTTGCTCAAAAACATAATCTTCATAAAATTCCAAAGATATATCATTTTTAAAATAATCTATTTCATTGTAAACTTTAGTAACAACTTTGTTTAATTTTTTAGCAAAAACTTTAGGGTATAAAAACACTCCAAAAATACCAACAAACAAAACAATTACAGCTAAAACAGAGTAAATTAATGACATTTGTTCTCTATCAATAAAAAATGAAACTAAGTAAAAAACAGCAATTACAATTTGAATAATACCTAAAATTTTAGCCTTTTTCATAGACTTATCAATACTTTTAACTGCAATTTCACTGTTAAACTCTTTGTACTCTTCTAACGTAATTTTATAGTTGAAACTATATAATATTTGGTTCATTTAAAACCTCACCACCTAATATATCTGAAATTTTATATTCTTTTTTTATTAAATTTAAAATTGTTATAATGCTTTCTTTATCTTCTATATCTTCTAAGTTAATTAAAATTTCTTTTAAAGATATAGTTTCTAATTTTTTAAATGGCCAAATATATATAATTACTATATCTTCAAAAAAACATATAAATTCAATATCTGTATACTTAATAATTCTATTTCCACTATAACCTACAACATACATATACTCTTCGTAAAATGCAATTTCTATTTTTTTGATAAAATTTGTTTTAATTTTATCAATATCTTGATTCAAATAAATATTTTTAATTCTTTTATAATCATTTAAATAACCCTTTAATATATTATAAATAAAATATATTAAAGTAATTATAAATATAAAGGCATTATTATTAATTTTATTTATAATAAATATAAAATAAATCATTAAAAATATAATTGACGTAACTATAAAAAAATTTTTGCAATTTTTTTTAAAGTTAATACAATTATTATAAGTATCAAAAATTTCAAATTGTAAGATACTCTTTTCTGCTAATCTATAATTTAAATCATAACTTAAATTTTTCAAATTTATCACCACTAAACATCTAAATTTTGTACATACTTAGCATTATCTTCAATAAATTTACGACGAGGCTCAACCTTATCACCCATTAAAATAGAAAAAGCTTCATCTGCAGCAGCTGCATCATCCACATCTACTCTTAATATTGTTCTTGTTTCTGGGTTCATAGTTGTTTCCCATAATTGTGTTGGGTTCATTTCGCCTAAACCTTTATACCTAGATATGTTGTAATTACCTTCAATTTTACTTATAATTTCTTCTCTTTGCTTTTCATCATAAGCATAAAAAATTTGCTTACCTTTAGTAATTTTATATAAAGGTGGTTGCGCTATATAAATTTTGCCATTTTCAACAACTTTTCTCATATACCTAAACAAAAATGTTAATAATAATGTTCTAATATGAGATCCGTCAACATCAGCATCGGCCATAATAATAACCTTGCCATATCTTATTTTGTCAATATCTATATCTTCGCCAATACCACAACCTAAAGCTGTAACTATGGGTACAAGTTTTTCATTTCCGTAAACTTTATCTAATCTTGATTTTTCTACATTTAACATTTTACCCCATAAAGGTAAAATTGCTTGAAATTTTCTGTTTCGCCCAAGTTTTGCAGACCCACCAGCTGAGTCACCTTCAACAATATAAATTTCAGTATTAATATTATCTTTATCTGAACAATCTGCTAGTTTACCAGGTAAACTACTAGATTCAAGCGCCGATTTTCTTCTAGTTAATTCTCTAGCTTTTCTTGCCGCTTCTCTAGCTTTAAAAGCATTAATAGCTTTTTCAAAAATAGATTTTGCAATAACTGGGTTTTCTTCAAAGAAATTTAAAAGTTTTTCATAAACTTTTGTTTCAACTAAACTTCTTATTTCAGAGTTTCCTAATTTAGTTTTTGTTTGTCCTTCAAATTGTGCATCTTTTAATTTAACAGAAATAACAGCAATAATACCTTCTCTAACATCTTCACCTGAAAGATTTTTATCATCTTCTTTTAAAAGTTTATGACGTTTACCATATTCATTAAAAACTCTAGTTAGTGCAGTTTTAAAACCAATTTCATGGGTACCACCTTCACTAGTGTTAATGTTATTTGCAAAACTCATTAAAAGTTCATTATAACTATCACAGTATTGTAATGCAATTTCAGCTTGACTGTTTTCTGTTTCAGCAAATAAATATATCGGCTCTTTGTGTAAAGGCTCTGACTTTCTTCTGTTGTTTAAATATTCAACAAAAGATTTAATTCCACCTTCATATTTTAAACTTTCAGTTTTAATATTTTCCTCATCACGTAAGTCTGATAAAATAATATTAACTCCAGCATTTAAAAAAGCTTGTTCTCTAAGTCTATTTAAAAGAACATCAAACTCATACTCTAAAGTTTCGAAAATAGTATCATCTGGTTTAAAAATAACAGTTGTACCTTTTTGGTCAGTATCGCCAATTATAGTAAGGTCTGTTTTTGTTATACCTTTTTCAAAAACTTGTTTATATTCATGTTTACCATCTTTAACATAAACTTCAAGATATGTTGAAAGAGCATTAACAACAGAAGCACCAACACCGTGTAATCCTCCAGATACTTTGTATCCTCCGCCCCCAAATTTACCACCAGCATGTAAAATTGTAAAAACTACAGTAACAGCAGGTATTCCCATTTTAGGGTGAATACCAATAGGTATACCTCTACCATTATCAGATACTTTAATAATATTATCTTTTAAAATTTCAACTTTAATTTCAGAACAAAATCCAGCTAAAGCTTCGTCAATTGCATTGTCAACAATTTCATAAACTAAATGATGAAGTCCCTTACTCGTTGTTGTCCCAATGTACATACCTGGTCTTTTTCTTACAGCTTCTAATCCTTCAAGAACTTGAATTTGATTTTCGTCATAAGTATTGTTTGTAACATTACTGATATTTTCCACAAAAAACCTCCTAAGGTTTAAAATTAAAAATTATATAAATTATTAAATCGTTTAGTTATAGTTAAAGGTGATATTTGAGTTATATAAATTTTATCATTCAAAACAATAAAAGACTTTGGGATATCATTACAAACATTAATAATCTTTTTTTGTTTTTGTGCATTATTTAAAAATTCAATAGTTTTTTTTGATATTGAAGTATTATCAATATCAAAAATACCAATAATATCCTGACTTTTAATAATAATATCACTACCTATGTGTAAATACATAAAAAACCTCTTTATTTTAAATAACCATTTTCAATATTAAAAATTGAATAATTAAAATCTAAATTTTTAAAAATAGAGTCATCGCAAGAAGTTATAATAACTTGTTTATCTAATATATTATTTAAAACAAAATTTACTCTAAAACTATCTAACTCACTCATAATATCATCTAAAAGAACAATAGGGTTAAACCCAGATATTTCTTTATAAATATCACATTGAGCTAATTTTAAAACTAAAACAGCACTTCTTTGTTGACCTTGTGATGCAAATTTTTTTGCATCTAAATTTTTAATTTTCACATTAAAGTCATCTCTATGAATTCCTTTTGAAGATATTTTAAATTTAATATCTTCACTTATACTTTTTGTTAAAACTTTATAATAAAAATCAATAAAATGATTATTATATTGAATATTATCAAAATCTTCATTTGAAAATATATCACTTATATAATCCAAATTAAATGTTTCATTATTACAACTAATTTTTTGATAATACTCTTTTGAATATTTATTTAATTCTTTTAAAAAATTTTGTCTTGTACAATGTATAAAAGTACCAATTTTACAAAGTTGTTTATTATAAATATCAATTAAATCAAGCATATAATCATTATTTAAAAAATTTTTCAATAAATTATTTTTTTGATTAATAATATTTTTATAATCTTTTAATATATTACTATAACTTGGTTTTATTTGAATAATAGCATTATCTAAAAATTTTCTTCTTACATCTGGACCATCTTTAATAATATTTAAATCAATTGGTGAGAAAACTACTGATAATAAATTGTTTTCAATATTTGAAAAACTAGCTTTTTTAATATCATTAAAAATAATATTTTTTTTATTATCATATGTTATTTCTAAAGTATTAGTTTTGTCATTTTTAAATTGACATTTTATTTTG
>JBOFNA010000118.1:0-3667 GCA_051658665.1 Oscillospiraceae bacterium | reverse complement strand
AGTGATGTTTTTTGATGCTGTAAAAACCTACCAATACTTAGGTTTGATTATATGGTGCTGGTGACCGGACTTGAACCGGTACGCAGTTGCCTGCACAGGATTTTAAGTCCTGGGTGTCTGCCAATTCCACCACACCAGCAAAGTTATTTAATACTTTTATATAATACATTATAATGTAAATTTTGTCAACACTTTTTTATAATTTTTTTATAATTTTTTAAAAAAAGGTATAACAAAAATAATTATACCTTTTTTAAAAATTAAACTATATATATTATACCTAAACTATTCTAAAATTTATTAGTATTATCACCTATAATACTAACTTTTAATAAATTAGTCGTGCCTGAAATACCGACAGGAACCCCTGCAGTTATAGCTACAACATCACCTTTTTGTAAAATCTTTTTATTTTCACAAACAGATAACGCCTCAGTGAATAAGTCTTCATAATTAGATTTAGAACTAATCATAACAGGTATTACACCCCAAGATAATGCAACTTGTCTATAGACTTTTTCATCTGTTGTACATGCAATAATAGGACAAAATGGTTTATACTTAGAAATCATGTTTGCAGTAAACCCTGATTTTGTTACTGTAACAATAGCTTTTGCATTTATATCACTAGCTGTAGTACATGTAGAGTGTGATATAGCATCTGTAATTGATATGTTTTCTGTCATACTCTTTAAATCTTTACAGTAATTAATATTTTTTTCAGCTCTTTCAGCAATAACAGACATTGTTTCAACTGACTCAACTGGAAATTTACCAGCAGCTGTTTCTCCTGAAAGCATTATAGCACTTGTACCATCAAATATAGCGTTAGCAACATCTGTAACTTCAGCTCTTGTTGGTCTAGGGTTTTTTTGCATTGAATCCAACATTTGTGTTGCTGTAATAACTTGTTTACCAGCTTTTCTAGTTTTTTCAATAATGATTTTTTGTAAAATTGGTATTTCTTCAAAAGCTATCTCAACACCCATATCTCCCCTTGCTACCATTATGCCGTCTGACGCTTCAATAATTTCATCAATATTTTTAATTCCATCTTCATTTTCTATTTTTGCAATAATCTTAATGTTTTCTGCATTATTTTCTTTTAATATTGCTTTTATATCCATTATATCTTTAGCATCCCTTGTAAAAGAAGCCGCAATAAAATCAACATTTTGCTTTATACCAAATATAATATCATTAACATCTTTTTCACTCAAATAAGGCAAACTTAAAGTAACCCCTGGTACATTTACACCTTTATTATTTGCAACTCTTCCTCCGTGGATAACCTTACAAAAAATATCAGTACCTTCTATTTTATCAACAACCATATCTATCAAACCATCATCAATTAATATATTGTCGCCTTTTTTAACATCTTGATGTAATTTTTCATAAGTTATACCACAAAATGTAGTATCCCCTAATTCTTGTGTTATTTTTAAGATAAATGGTTGACCAGACTCTAAAAATGCTTCATCATTTTTAAATTTACCTGTTCTAATTTCTGGGCCTTTTGTGTCTAAAAGTGCGGCTACAGGTAAACCTAACTTTTCTCTTAACTCATAAACCTTATTTATCCTTAGTAAATGCTCCTCATGACTGCCGTGGGAGAAGTTGAATCTCGCAACATTCATTCCAGCTAATATAACATTCTCTAATACACCATCTTTATCTGTAGATGGTCCTAATGTACAAACAATTTTAGTTTTTCTCATCATGCACCTCTTAAATTTATTTTTCTTTATATCATTATACAACAAAATAAACATTAAATAAAGAATATTTTTATTTTTCTTGACAATGTTTTTTACAAAGTGTTATCATAATATAAATATATTATTAATAATCTATTAATACCAAGGAGTTTTAAATGAATAAAAACTTGTCTTATTTAGATATTTTTTTAAAAATACTTTTAATGGTTATTTCATCTTGTATAATAGGTCTTGGTGTATTTTTTCTTTTATTTAGTAAACAAGGTGCTGACCCATTTTTAGTTTTAATTAGTGGGATTTCAGTTGCCTTTAATATATCAACTGGTTTAGCTTCTATATTAGCTAATTTTGTGATGTTTCTAACGGCATTTATATTTAGTAGAAAATATATATATTTAGGAACAATTATTACAGCTTTTACTGTTGGACCATTTATAGATTTCTGGTTTAATATATTAAATAACAAATTTACATATTACAATAACTTAAGCCTTAATTTATTTTATTGTATTTTAGGTCTTTTTATTATATCATTTGGAGTTGGCTTGTCAGTATCTTTAAGGTTTGGTTTTGGACCTTCTGATTGTATTTTATTTAAATTAAAAGGTAAAACTAAAATAGATTATAAATATCTGAAAATAATAAACGATATGTTATTTATTATTTTAGGTTTTTCATCTGGTGGCATAGTTGGACTTGGTACAATATTAGCTGCAATTATAAGTGGTCCTATTATCGAGCTATCTATAAAGATATCTAGCCATTTTATTTTAAAACCTTTAAATATAAATGATAGTCTAAACAATTTTTAAATAAGGAGTTTTATGAATATCAATTTATCTAGTAAAAAATTATTTTCGTTTCTTTTCTTTTTTCCATTGATTTATGTTTTTGATATTATTTTAGGTTTTTCTGGTGACTTTATTTTTATTTATAACATTCCCATAAGAGTATTTATTTTTGGTCTGGCTTTTATATCTTTATACTGTGCTTTTTTTATTAAAATATATGGTGATAATAAAAAAAATTATGACCTAAAAAACCTTATAAATAATAATTTCACTTTTTTAGATATTGCTGTTTTGTTTTTTTTACTTGTAAATTTTATTTGGGCTACATTTATACCTATACTAAATAACGGTAGTCTTAAAATGTCTTTTAACGAAATTGATGGTATGTTAACATTATTTATGTTTTTACCTATTTCTTATTTAATTAGAAAAAAACACATTGATTGGTGTAAAATACAATTTCTAATATTAGTTTTAGTATTAGCTTTATCATTTACACACATTTTTTTATACTTATTTGACAAAGAAAATGAATATTTTATAGAAAATTTTTTTAATTTTATTGTTAATGTTTTAGGTTCAAATGGTAATATACCAAATATTATAAGGGGTCATGGATATACCAGAGTTATTTTTCCATCTTCCATTCTTTTATTTATAGGTATATATTTAATTTTAAAAAAAATCAATAACTTAAAATTATTTCACATTATAGCTTATGCTATTTTAATAATATCTATTTTATCTACGATAACTAAAAGTCTTTTATTAGGCGGTTTAATAGGTTTTGTTTTTCTTCTTTTATATGCATTAATTTTAATAAGAAAATTTAAGACAACCTTATTCTTACTCTTATTTTTAACTATAACAAGTTTTATAATCACTTCATCTAACTACTTATTATTTGATAATTTAGTTTTTCAAAGGATGATTAATATATATATAACAGACTCTGATCTAGTAAACGACAACCTAAGTGATGAATTAAAAGGTGAAATAGAAGGTAGTGTCGAAAGTAATAAGATAAGAGTAAAGCAAGTTGAAGATTTATTAAATAAGTTTTTAACTAAACCTTTAACAGGCTTTGGATACGGTAGTTTTGTTGAAAATAACATTAGAGGTGAAAAAGGTTTTGAATATCTATATGAAATGTTT
>JBOFNA010000117.1:0-5577 GCA_051658665.1 Oscillospiraceae bacterium | reverse complement strand
ACTTGTTTCTATTAATACATATGATATAAAAGAAAATAAATTAAAATTACTTGGTAAAGGTAATAAAGAACGTATTATTTTTTTAAATGATGGTTGTTTAGATGCCATTGAAAGTTATAATTTAGATAGAAGCAAAATTAATAATATAAAAGAAGAAAACGCATTCTTTATATCAAAGCAAGGTAAAAGAATCTCTGCAAGAAGAGTGCAACAAATTGTTGAATATATATTAAAAGCGTGTAATTTAAATAATGAAGGCTTTTCCCCCCATAAATTAAGACATACTGCTGCTACTTTAATGTATCAGTATAATGACGTTGATATAAGAGTTCTAAAAGAAATTTTAGGTCACGAAAATATATCTACTACTGAAATATATACTCATGTTTCAAATAAACAATTAGAAGATGCCTTGAAAAACTCACCTTTAAATAAAATAAAAAAACAACAATAAATTTGTTGTTTTTTTATTGTTGTTTTTTTAAACAGATTTATTATTACATAAAAACTTTTTTACCATAAATGCAAATACAGTTAAAGACACTAATGTTACTAATAAAGTTAAAATAATGTTTTGTGTAAATCCAGCTACTAAATATCCAATAAAACAAGCTCCAGCAACAACTAAAGTATAAGGTATTTGAGAAGAAACATGGTCTAAATGTTTACAACCTGCACCTGTAGAAGATAAAATTGTTGTATCTGAAATTGGTGAACAATGGTCTCCAAAAACAGAGCCTGCTAAAACAGCCGCTATAGATATTGTTAATAATTCTGGTGCAACTTCTTGAGAAATAATTGTAATTATAGGTATTAATATACCAAATGTACCCCAAGATGTACCCATTGCAAAAGCCAAAAATCCAGCTACTAAAAATACAATTGCCGGTATAAATTCTGGTTTAAAATTAGATGATGATACAAAATCACCTACGTATGTACCAGTAGATAATAAATCTCTACATACTCCTGAAATTGTCCATGCAAGTGTTAAAATAATAAAAGCCGGAACCATAGATTTAACACCTAAAGTTAAACCATCCATAAACCTTTTAAAAGATAAAACTTTTCTTGGTACAAAAAGAAGAAATGATATAAATAAAGACAAAAATCCACTTATGGCTAAAGCTAAACCAGGGTCAGTATCACCGAATGCATCTGATAAAGAAACTCCACCATCAAAATAACCACCTATGTAAAGCATTGTAATAACTGATAGTGAAATTAAACTAACAATTGGTAAAATTAAATCTAAAACTGTACCTTTGGATGATACATCCATATTTGAAATTTCTGTTTCTTGTATAGACTCATCTTTAAAATTATCTGTAGAATCTAATGCTGCCAACTCAAATTTTTTCATTGGTCCAAAATCTAATGATGTACAACAAACTACAATAACCATTAATATAGTAAACAATGCATATAAATTGTAGGGAATTGACTTTATAAAAATACTTAAACCATTCCCTGCCCCAGAATCTTCTATTTGGCTTATTACAGATGCTGCCCAAGACGAAATCGGTGCTATTATACAAATTGGTGCTGCTGTTGAATCTATTATATACGCTAACTTTGCTCTAGATACTTTATATTTATCTGTAACTGGTTGCATTACTGTACCAACAGTTAAGCAGTTAAAATAATCGTCTATAAATATAATTAACCCTAAAAATGCAGTAGATAATTTTGCCCCAGTCCTAGACTTTATTTTAGATGCTGCCCATTTACCATAAGCCTGAGACCCACCTGCCATAGTTATAACTGCTACTAAACATCCTAAAAATGCTAAAAATAAAATCATTGTTATATTATCAGATAATTTTACTGCCATTAACTCTACAGATGTTTCTACTGTACCAATTAAACCTCCGCCTGTATTTAATGAATAAATAAATGTACCAGATAATATGCCAACAACCAAAGATGGTATTACTTCTTTAGTAAGTAAAGCCAAAACAATAGCTATAAGTGGCGGTAATATAGATAAAAATCCTACTTCAATCGCTTCCATAATTAAACTCCTTTTATTTTCTATTTATTATATTGTATGTGTATTTTATATAATTATAACACTAATATTATAATTATACAAGTTTTTTTTCAAAATATGTATATTAATACATATTTTAATGCATAGTTTTGATTGTTTTATTTTCTTATTACTATCTAATTATTAGTTATTGTATTGACTATATATTATAATTGTATTATAATTGAACTAAAATAATATTAATGGAGGTTTAGATATGAGTGTATTACACATAACTGAAGAAAATTTTGATGAGTTGATAAACTCTGGTAAAAAAGTAATAGTAGACTTTTGGGCACCTTGGTGTGGACCATGTAAAGTTTTAGGACCTATAATCGAAGAATTTGCAAATGAAGTTGATGATAATATCATTGTAGGTAAAGTAAATGTTGATGACGAACAAAATTTAGCACAACAATTTTCAATAATGACTATTCCAACTGTTATAGTTTTTAAAGATGGAAAAGCTGGTAATAAAGCAGTAGGTGTTATAAATAAAGATCAACTTAAAGATATGCTTATTGACTAAACTAAATATATAAAAAAAGTACAGCCCTAAGGCTGTACTTTTTTTATATATTTAGTTAATATGATTTAAATCTTACTATCAAGTATATTATTTAGATGTGCAACTGTATCTTTTATATAAATTAAATATTTAAAATCATTTTACGAAAAATTTATTTTATAACTCTTCTAAAATAACCATTTTTTCAATTTTTTCAATTAGGTCTTTTTCTGCTAAATCTTCTGAAAATGCTGTAGCTGTACCACTTGCTACACCTTTAATAAATGCTTTTTTTACATCTTTATTTTCTAAGTAAGAACTTAAAAAACCTGCAATCATAGAGTCCCCTGCACCAACAGAATTTTTAGCTGTTATTTTAATACCTTTTGCAAAATAAGTTTTGTTCTCACTAATCATTAACGCACCTTTTGCAGCCATTGATACAATAACATTTTTAGCACCTTTATCTAATAATTTTTTACCATATTTAACAGCTTCTTCTCTAGTTGAAATTTTAACGTTAAACATCTCTGATAGTTCGTAAATATTAGGTTTTATTAGTAATGGCTTTAACTTTATAATGTCAATTAAAAGTTTATCTTCAATATCAATTATAAAATCTATATTTTTTATAGTTAATATTTTTATAACTTCTAAATAAAATTTATTTCCTATAAAAGAAGGTGCAGATCCAGAAATAATAAGTATATCACCTTTTTCTAAAATTTTAATTTTATTTAACAAATCAAGACATTCATTTTCAGAAACTTTAGGACCTATCCCATTAATTTCTGTTTCATTATTATCTTTAATTTTCACATTTATTCTAGTGTCATCATCAACATATGTAAAATCATTATCTATGTCATAATCTTTTAATTTTTCTTCAACAAATCTACCTGTAAATCCGCCAATAAACCCAAGGGCTATTGATCTAACATCTAGATGTTT
Source organism: Oscillospiraceae bacterium (assembly GCA_051658665.1). GTDB lineage: Bacteria > Bacillota > Clostridia > Oscillospirales > Ruminococcaceae > JBOFNA01. The sequence goes on along the minus strand of JBOFNA010000117.1, from coordinate 2,086 downwards.
TAATACTCTTGAAACATTTATTCCCTTTCCACCAGGAAATGTTTTGCCTTTGTTTATACGGTTTGTAGCGTCTATTTCTAAATTATCAAGTTCAATAAAATAATCAACCGATGGGTTGCAAGTTAATGTATAAATCAATTATTTAGCATCCTCCAAAATCAATAGTTTGTTTATTATTTAATATATATGGATTTTATTAAGACTAAACTTTAAACATAAAAATTTAAATTGTAAAATTAATATTTACTTTTAAAGTGTTATTTTATAAAAAACTTTTTTACCCTTTTTTATTATGATATACCCTTGTTTTCTAATATCTTCCATATTAATATTATATTTTATATCTGTAATTTTTATATTATCTATACTTACTCCGCCTTGTTCAATTAGCTTTCTTGCTTCGCTTTTTGATTTAGATAACCCCGATAAAAATAAAATATCATTTATATTTATTAAATTATCTATAAAGTGGCTATCATCCAACTTATAGAATGGCATGTTTTCTGTATTAATATTTCCAGAAAATATATTTTTGGCAGTTTCTCTTGATTTATCAGCATTATCTAGACCATGCACCTGCTTTGTAAGTTCAAAAGCTAAAATTTCTTTGCATTTATTTATATCTTCATTTTTTTCAAAAAAGTCAATATCTTCAATAGTTAAAAATGTAAGCATTTTCATACAATTTAAAACATCTGCATCATCAATATTTCTCCAATATTGATAAAAATCATAAGGAGATGTCTTATCAGGATCTAACCATACTGCACCTTTTTCTGTTTTACCCATTTTTTTACCATCTTTAGTAGTGAGTAAAGTAAATGTTAATCCAACTACCTCTTTACTATTAATTCTCCTTATTAAGTCAACACCACCTAAAATATTTGACCACTGGTCATTTCCACCTAACTGCATTTGACAATCATAGTTTTTATATAGTTCTAAAAAATCATAACTTTGCATTATCATATAGTTAAACTCAATAAAAGATAGTCCTCTTTCATATCTAGATTTAAAACATTCTGCTGAAAGCATCCTATTCACACTAAAGTGTACACCTATATTTTTTAATAAATCAACATAATTCAGTTTTAAAAGCCAATCCGCATTATTTACAAATGTTATATTATCTATATCAACAATTTTTGACATTTGTTTTTTAAAACAGTTTACATTATAATCAATTTCATCTACAGTTAACATTTTACGCATGTCTGTTTTCCCCGTTGGGTCCCCTACCATAGTGGTACCGCCGCCTAATAAAATTATTGGTTTATTGCCAGCTTTTTGTAACCTAGATATTATAATGAGTTGCAAAAAATGTCCAACATGTAAACTATCAGCTGTAGCATCAAACCCTATATAAAATGTTATGTTTCCACAATCCAAAAGTTCCTTAGCTTTCTCTTCATTTGTACATTGAGCGACTAATCCTCTTTCCAATAACTCATTAAAAATATTCATATAAAAAATACTCCTTTTAAAATAAAAAACTCTATGTTGTTTTTATCAACATAGAGGACGATTTTAACCATGATATACTAAAATTTACTGTTTTATATGAAATTAAAAACATACGTAAAATAAATTAACCCTTATTAAACAGTCACCATACTATGCAAATGTTAATTATTAATATACAAAATTTACTTAAAAATTTAATATTACTTATTTATTCTATACTATTTATTCTATAATAAATAGTATATCAATTTTATAAAAAAGTCAATAAGATCTAGCAAACTTAATCATTTCTTCTGCATTCTCTAAAGATTTTTCAGTAATGTTATCACCAGATATAATTCTCGCAAGTTCAATCTTTTTAGACTCTTCATCTAAATTTATAACTCTCGTAAATGTTTCATTACCATTAGTTTCCTTTATTATATTAAAATGATTATCTGCAAAACATGCTATCTGCGGAGAATGTGTAATACAAAAAATTTGATTATTTTTAGATATTTCTTTTAATTTAATGCCAATTTTATTAGATGATGAGCCAGAAACTCCGCTATCAACCTCATCAAAAATAAGTGTCGAAAACATTTCATCATTTGATATCAATGTTTTTATAGCTAACATTATT
>JBOFNA010000116.1:0-4110 GCA_051658665.1 Oscillospiraceae bacterium | reverse complement strand
AGTATCGGTTTAAAATTAGGTAATGTAAAAGTTTTTCAAATTGAAAAACCAATTAATACTATTGTAATTCAAGATATATTAAAAGGTTCTCAAGTAGACGAGGGAACAGTCGTTAATATTGAAATAAGTAATGGTGTTTCACAAGAAAAGCCTGAGCCTGAGCCTGATCCTGAAAAAGATAGGGACGTAAATATACCTTTAGATACAACTATAAAAGGTTCTATAAAAATAGAAGCCTTTGTAAATGGGGTAAAAATAAAAAGCGAAGAAATTATACCAAGCGACTTAGGATATAAATGGACAGTTAAGGTAAAAGGCAATGGTATTAAAAGTTTAAAAGTTCTTATTGATGGAGTTTTATATAAAGAGTACTCTGTTGATCTAGATAAGAATACAGTTACGGAAAAATAATGGAAATAAAAAGTGGAATAATAATTAATTCTGTATCAGGGTTTTATGATGTTTTATGTGAGACCGAAGTATATCAATGTAAAGCAAAAGGTGTATTTAGAAATAATAAATTAAAACCATTAACTGGAGACTATGTAGATATAGAGTTAACAAATGAAAGTAATGTAATTTGTAAAATTAAAGATAGAAAAAACAGTTTTTCAAGACCTCCAATAGCTAATTTAGATAAATTGTTTATTGTTATATCTACAGTTGACCCGTTGCCTAATTTTTTAGTTATAGATAAAATGTTAGCTATATCCATTTTAAAAAATGTTGAACCTGTTATAATAATCACTAAAACAGATAAACAAGATGCATTTACTTTAGAAGATATTTATAAAAAAAGTGGTATAAAGATAATAAAAATAGATTATAATGACAACCTTTATATAGAAGAAATTGATAATTTATTAAAAAATAAAATAGTATCATTTGTTGGTAATTCAGGAGTTGGTAAGTCGACTTTGTTAAATGAGTTAAATGCAAATTTAAATTTAAAAACAGATAATACAAGTAAAAAGCTAGGTCGTGGAAAGCATACAACAAGGACAGTAACATTATATAGATATAAAAACATTGCTCTATTGGCAGATACCCCAGGTTTTTCTAGCCTAGATATAGATAAAAACAATTTAATTTCAAAAGAAGATTTACAATTTGCATTTAAAGAGTTTGAGGATTATATTGGATTTTGTAAATATAGAGATTGCTCACATACAGTTGAAAAGGGTTGTAAAATATTAGATAAAGTTAATGATGGTGAAATATCTAAAATTAGGCATGAAAACTACGTTAATATATATAGAGATTGTGAAAAAATAAAACACTGGGAATTAGGCAAATGAAAACTTTATTAATTGGTGCATCTGATTTTTCAAACAAAAATAATCTTGAAAAAAAGCTATTAGACTATGACTATATAATAGCTGTAGATGGCGGCGTTTTAAATGCGGAAAAATTGGGTTTAAAATATCAACTAGCAGTTGGTGATTTTGACTCTTTTAGTAATTATGAAGTATTAGATAATATTAAAAAATTTTCTTGCGAAAAAGATGAAACAGATATGTTATTGGCAGTAGATATAGCAATAGAAAAAGGAAGTAAAGAGTTAGATATAATTTGTGGTACAGGCAAAAGGTTTGATCATACATTTGCGAATGTACAACTTTTAGATTATATAAATAGTAAAAATGTTGTAGGAAGACTTTTAGATGAATATAATATAATAACTGTTATTTACAATGAAAATTTAAGGTTAAATCCAATATTAAATAGTTATATATCATTTTTTTCTTTACAAGATGATACCGTTATAACATTGAGTAATTTAAAATACGAAGTTATAGACTACAACTTAAAAACACAGGATATCATAGGGGTAAGTAATGAATTTTTAAAAGGTAAAATTGCATCTATAGATATTAAGGGTAAAGTTTTAATGATAATATCAGAAAAACATTAACATATAAAAGAGTTTTGTATATAATAATAACAAAGGCCTATTGAAAACTATGAAGTGAGGTTGTGTTATTATTGAAACACCGTAACAATAATTGTTTTAGTTTAATGTGTATAGTATTTAGCATTTTAATTTTAATAATATGTTTCGCATCTTACGGTATAATAATATTTTTACTTTGCATTCTAGTTATAGCTTTAGGTATATTTAATATATTTAATTGTTAACTGGAGGTAATTAAGATGAAAATTGTTGTTATTAAAAGTCCAAGATTTCTTGTACCTATACTTAAGATGATGTTTAAAGTTAAGTAAAATATTAAAATAAACCATTATATGGTTTATTTTTTTTTGTAATAATTATATTTTTTCCAGCATAATCTTTTAACATAATAAAAATAAATAAAGCTATATGATATGTAAATGTAGAGTTTTATGTTAAAAAAAGTGAGGAGAGATTTTTGTGGATTGTAAAACCGTTAAAGAAAATATAAATATAAGTGAAATGTTCATTGAAAATAAGTTAGAGCAACCAATAGAAAGCGAGTTTTCTCTGGCTGAATACTACGGCGAGATAATGCAAATTTTAAAATGTATACCTAGTATAAGGGTAATGTCAAAACAAGTTGTATCTAATAAAGTTATTATTGATGGGTATGTAGATTTTAAAATTTTATATTTATCACCAGATAATAAAGGTATAAATTGTTTTGAGCATAACACTGCTTTTAATAAAACAATAGACATTAAAGAAGAGTACGATAATCATATAGTAGATGTTGATTTAAATATACCTTATTTAAACTGTAGAGCTGTAAATAGAAGGCGAATTGAATTAAGAGGTGCGTTGTCATTTTTAGTTAAGACAACTTATATAAAAAATGTTGATATTCCTGTAAAGGTTGAAGAAAATACGATACAACAATATAGCAAAAAAATAAGCTATACACCAACATTGTTTTTAAAAGAAAAAAACTTTACAATGAATGAAAACTTAAGTATACCATGTGAAGATAGCAAAGAAATTGTGATTTTAAGAACAGATGAAAATTTTATAATTACAGATTACAAATGTATAGCCAATAAAGTTATTATAAAAGGCGAATGTTTAGTTAATGTATTATATTTAGAAAATAAGTACGATAGCGAAATAAAAGCGTACAAACAATTAGTACAAATAAATCAAATTATTGATGTAAATGGTATAGACGAAACTTGCAAATGTATTTGCTTACCTAAAATTTTAAGTTGTGTTTTTGATAAAAATACAGAAGATGATGAAAATGGATTAATGCTTAATATTTATGGTAGCATCATGATAAAAGGTTATAAAGAAATTACTGTTTATTATATAGAGGATATATATTCAACTAAATATGACGTTAACTGTACCCATCAAGATATTATTATGGATCATATTAAATATAATAAAGACATTAAAATAAGCGAAGATTTAGTTTTAGATAATTTTGTTTGTAATAATGCGAAGATTTTAGATTTAAATGTTGTTTTCTCAAAAAGGCAGAGTAAAATAGTTGATGATTGTATAAGTTTTGTTTTTGACGTTGAGGTTAATTGCTTATATGAAGATGAAGACGAAAATATAATGTTTAATACTAAAGTTAAAGAAATATCATACAAAGAAGATTATATAGAAAATATATCTTTAGATAATAGTGATGTATTTTTAAGAAAATGGGATATTAAAAATAATATATCTGGAGAAAACTTAGAACTTAAATTAGAACTTATAATCGATATGATGATTTTATCTAAAAACAATGCGAAAATTATTGATAAAATCAATATGAATGATGAAAAAGAAAAAGAGCAGTTACAAAACGCTACATTAACTATATATTATGGCGACAAAGAAGAAAAGATATGGGATATTGCTAAAAAATATAATACCTGTGTAGATGAAATTTTAAAACAAAATAATATAGAGTCTGAAGAATTAAAAGAACGTACTATGTTATTAATACCAATTGTTAGATAAGAAGGAGTTGTTATAAGATATGAGAAATGCAGATATTTATGATGATATATCAAAAAGGACTCAAGGGGATATTTATATAGGTGTAGTAGGACCTGTAAGAACTGGTAAAAGTACATTTATTAAAAAGTTTATGGAAAATTTAGTTATACCAAACATAGATAATCAATATAAAAAAGATAGAGCCCAAGATGAGTTACCAC